>NZ_VWWC01000205.1:0-10652 GCF_011753175.1 Burkholderia sp. Cy-637
CGCCGGCCGCCGCCAAGGCCGGTTACGCGCCGCGCGTGGGCAAGAGCGCCGATGGCGGTGCCGCGCTCAAGCGCCCGGCCCTGTCCGGCGAGCCGAAGCCGGCGCTGGCCGCCGCGGCCGGCTCCGACGACGACTGGGAAACCTTCTGAGCCGAGCCCGAGATGAATGCCCGCCCCGCGCCCCGTGCCGAACCTTCGACCGCGCCTTCGCCGCGCGCGTCGGAGGCCGGCCGCGACTTCGCGTTCACCGGTGAGGATTTCGCGCGCATCCGCGCGCTGATCCACCGGCGCGCGGGCATCTCGCTGTCCGAGCACAAGCGCGACATGGCCTACAGCCGCCTGGCGCGGCGCCTGCGCGCGCTGGGCCTGGACAGCTTCCGCGACTATCTCGACCGGCTCGAGCGCGACAACGACCCGGTCGAATGGGAAGCCTTCACCAATTCGCTGACCACCAACCTGACCGCGTTCTTCCGCGAGGCGCATCACTTCCCGATCCTCGCCGAGTTCGTCAAGGCGCGGCCGGCGCCGGTCTCGGTCTGGTGCTCGGCGGCCTCCACCGGCGAGGAGCCGTATTCGCTGGCGATCACCCTGCTGGAGGCGCTCGGCCCCTCGGCGGCGCGCCAGGCCAGCATCCTCGCCACCGATCTCGACACCCAGGTGCTGGAGAAGGCGCGGCTGGGCATCTACACCTTCGACCAGGTCAAGCATCTCTCGCAGGAGCGGCTGCGCCGCTTCTTCCTGAAGGGCACCGGCCCGCAGGCGGGGCGCGTCAAGGTGCGCCCGGAGCTTCGGCAGATGATCCGCTTCGAGCCGCTGAACCTGACCGACGCCGACTACGGCATCGGCCAGGGCTTCGACGCGATCTTCTGCCGCAACGTGATGATCTATTTCGACAAGCCCACGCAAGGGCAGGTGCTGACGCGCTTCGAGCCGCTGCTCAAGCCCGGCGGCCTGCTGTTCGCCGGCCACTCGGAGAACTTCTCCTACGTGACGCAGGCGTTCCGGCTGCGCGGCCAGACCGTCTACGAACGCACCCGCGACGCGGCCTCGGCCGCGGGTCCGGCGCGCGCGCGAGCGCAGGCCGGCGCGCCGGCGGCGGCCAGCGCCGCGCCCAGCCTGGCCGGGGAGGATGCATGAGCGCACTGCCGATCGCGAGCAATCACTACTTCGACAACCACTTCGGCCGTCCCGGCGTGAAGCTGCTGCCCAACGAGTTCTTCACCACCCGCGAGGACATGGTGCTGGTCACCGTGCTGGGTTCCTGCGTGGCGGCCTGCCTGCACGATCCGTTCGCGGGCCTGGGCGGGATGAACCACTTCATGCTGCCCGACGACGGCGCCGACGCGCGCGCGCCGGCTTCCGACTCGATGCGCTACGGCGCCTACGCGATGGAAGTGCTGATCAACGAGCTGATCAAGGCCGGCGGCAAGCGCGAGCGCTTCGAGGCCAAGGTGTTCGGCGGCGCGGCCGTGCTGGCCGGCATGACCACCATCAACATCGGCGACCGCAACGCCGATTTCGTGCGCCGCTACCTGGCGCTCGAGAAGATCCGCATCGCCGCCGAGGACCTGCAGGGCACGCATCCGCGCAAGGTCGCGTTCATGCCGCGCACCGGGCAGGCGATGGTCAAGAAGCTGCGGCTGTCGGTGCCCGGGGTGGCCGAACGCGAGGCCGCGCTGGCCCGCTCGGCGGCCGAGGCACGCGCCGCCCGCGCGCAACGCGCGCGCGCCCACGTCGAGCTGTTCGCCGCGCCGGCCGCGTCGAAGCCGCGCGTCGAGCTGTTCGGCTCGACGGCTACAACGAAAAAGCAGGAGGCATGAGCACCGTGCAGAAAATCAAGGTATTGTGCGTCGACGATTCGGCGCTGATCCGCAGCCTGATGACCGAGATCATCAACAGCCAGCCCGACATGGCGGTCTGCGCGACGGCGCCGGATCCGCTCGTCGCGCGCGAGCTGATCAAGCAGCACAACCCGGACGTGCTGACCCTGGACGTGGAAATGCCGCGCATGGACGGGCTCGACTTCCTGGAGCGCCTGATGCGGCTGCGTCCGATGCCGGTGGTGATGGTATCGTCGCTGACCGAGCGCGGCTCGGAAATCACCTTGCGCGCGCTCGAGCTCGGCGCGGTCGACTTCGTCACCAAGCCGCGCGTGGGGATCCGCGACGGCATGCTCGACTACGCCGAGAAGCTGGCCGACAAGATCCGCGCGGCGGCCCGCGCGCGCGTGCGGCAGGCCGCGCCCGCCAAGCCGGCGGCGGCCGCCGGCCAGGCCAGCGCGCCGCTGATGAACAATCCGCTGGTCAGTACCGAGAAGCTGCTGATCGTGGGCGCCTCCACGGGCGGCACCGAGGCGATCCGCGAGCTGCTGGTGCCGCTGCCGCCCGACGCGCCGGCGGTGCTGATCGCGCAGCACATGCCGCCCGGCTTCACCAAGTCCTTCGCGCAGCGCCTGAACACGCTGTGCCGGATCGCGGTGAAGGAAGCCGAGCATGGCGAGCGGGTGCTGCCGGGCCATGCCTATATCGCGCCCGGCCATGCCCACCTGCTGCTGGCGCGCAGCGGCGCGAACTACCTGGCCCACCTGTCGGACGAGCCGCCGGTGAACCGGCACCGTCCCTCGGTCGACGTGCTGTTCCGCTCGGCGGCGCTGCACGCGGGCAAGAATGCGATCGGCGTGATCCTGACCGGCATGGGCCGCGACGGCGCGGCCGGCCTGCTGGAGATGAAGCGCGCCGGCGCGCGCACCTTCGCGCAGGACGAAGCCAGCTGCGTGGTGTTCGGCATGCCGCGCGAGGCGATCGCGCTGGGCGGGGCCGACGAGGTCGTGCCCCTGAACGAGATGAGTCGGCGCGTGCTGGCCGCGATGGGCGAGCGTGTGCAGCGCGTCTGAGGACGCGGCGAGAATACCGAATTTTGCAGAGGAACCGTGATGGACAAGAACATGAAGATTCTGGTGGTGGACGATTTCCCGACGATGCGTCGAATCGTTCGCAACCTGCTGAAGGAGCTCGGCTACTCGAACGTCGACGAGGCCGAGGACGGCGCGGCGGGGCTCGCGCGCCTGAAGGGCGGCGGTTTCGATTTCGTGATCTCCGACTGGAACATGCCGAACCTCGACGGGCTGGCGATGCTCAAGGCGATCCGCGCCGACGCCGCGCTGACCCACCTGCCGGTGCTGATGGTGACCGCCGAGTCGAAGAAGGAGAACATCATCGCGGCCGCCCAGGCGGGCGCGAGCGGCTACGTGGTGAAGCCGTTCACCGCGGCCACCCTCGACGAGAAGCTCAACAAGATCCTCGAAAAGATGGCCAAGGCCGGGAGCTGACGAATGGACGAGCCGATTCATGCGGCGCTGGCCGGCGCCGGCTTTCCGGCCGAGCACGGCGCGGATGGCGCGGATCTCACCAGCGACCGGATTCTCGCGCGGATCGGCCAGCTGACCCGCACGCTGCGTGATTCGATGCGCGAGCTCGGGCTCGACAAGCACGTCGAGCAGGCCGCGATGGTGGTGCCCGACGCGCGCGACCGGCTGCGCTACGTGGCCGACATGACCGAGCAGGCCGCCGAGCGCGTGCTGACCGCCATCGAGATCGCCAAGCCGGTGCAGGAGCGGCTGCAGGCCGAGGCCGAGGCGCTCGAGGCGCGCTGGGCCACCTGGTACCGCGCGCCGATCGAGCGCACCGAGGTGCGCGAGCTGATGGACGACACGCGCGGCTTCCTCGGCGCGCTGCCCGAGGCCACCTCGGCGACCCGCACCCAGCTGCTGGAGATCATGCTGGCGCAGGACTTCCAGGACCTGACCGGGCAGGTGATCAAGAAGATCATGGAGATGGTCTACCTGATCGAGCAGCAGTTGCTTGCGGTGCTGGTCGAGAACATCGCCCCCGAGCGCCGCGAGCAGTTCGCCGCCAACGCGGCCGCGCTGGCCGCCGAGGGACATCCCGATACGCTGCTCAACGGTCCGCAGATCGCGCCCGAAGGCCGCACCGACGTGGTCCAGGACCAGGCGCAGGTCGACGACCTGCTGGCCAGCCTGGGGTTCTGAGCCAGCCGCCCGCGGGCCGTTTCATTTTGTGATCCGGCCCGGCCGGCCGCCGGTTTCGCCCCGCCGGCCGGCGCTTCGTTACAGTTGCTTACCAGCCGGCGAATCGCGTTTGGTTTTTGCTGTCGGCCGAAGGCATACTACCGATCGACATTGGCGTCCTGCCCGGCTGGAATCTCCGGCCGGGACGGGTGATCCGCAACGCGGTCCGCCGGATTCGGTCGTGATTCGGCCGCGAATCCGGCCGAGGATCGGCGGGCGATCGACGGTTTGCACTGCGGGCGCCAGCGGCGCGCGTCTCGCGCCGCGGTGCCGGCTTACGAGGGGTGACAGGGTGAAATCGACAAGCATGCGCGGCCTCGCCGCGAAATGGGCCGCCGGCGCGCTGGCGGCGGGATGCGCCAGCGGCGCGTTCGCCGAACTGGGCGGGCCGCCCTCGGCGCCGCCCGCCGACGACACGGCCGCGGTGGTCCGCACGCTCTCGCCCTCGCGGGCCGCGAGCACGAAACTCGCCAACACGGCGCAGTCCACGGCCGGCTACACGGTGCGCGAAACCACCCTCGGCTCCGGCACGGTGATCCACGAATACCTCGGCAGCAACGGCAGCGTGTTCGGCGTGGCCTGGCAGGGCCCCACCCAGCCCGATCTCGCCTCGCTGTTCGGCAGCTATTTCTCCCAGTACAGCGCCGGCGTCCAGGCCTCGCACGCGAGCCGCGGCCTGCGCGCGCCGATCGCGATCGACTCGAGCGCGCTGGTGGTCCGCTCGGGCGGCCACATGGGCGCCTTCGTCGGCTCGGCCTGGCTGCCCGCGCTGCTGCCCGCCGGCATGACCGGCGCCGATATCCAGTGACCACCGGGAGCCCCATCTTGCGTACTTCCTCGAATCCCTTCCGCTGGCTCGCCGCGCTGGGCCTGGTCGCGATCACGGCCGCGCTGGTCGCCTGCGGCGGCGGCGACGGCGGCAGCGGCGCCAGCAACAACGCCAGCACGCCGAGCTCCGGCGGCGGCACCGTCGGCAGCGGCAATACCGGCACCGGCAACCAGGTGCCGATCGTCGTCAATGCGGGCCTCGGCAACGTGGTGAACATGCCGACCGTCAGCGTCACGGTCTGCGCGCCCGGCACCTCGAACTGCCAGGTCATCAACAACGTGCTGCTCGATACCGCCTCGTTCGGGCTGCGGCTGGTCGGCTCGGCGGCCTCCAGCGTGCTCGGCAGCCTGCCGACGCAGACCGCGAGCAACGGCGGCACCCTCACCGAGTGCGGCCAGTTCGTGTCGAGCTTCACCTGGGGCTCGGTGCGCTCGGCCGACGTCAAGCTGGCCGGCCTGACCGCCAGCGCGGTGCCGATCCAGATCATCGGCGACCTCGGCACCTCGAACGTGCCCAGCTCCTGCTCGAACGGCGGCAGCTCGGCCAACTCGGTCGCCGCGCTCGGCGCCAACGGCATCCTCGGGGTCGGCCAGTCGCCGTTCGATTGCGGCAGCGCCTGCGTCAACTCGACCGCCAACAGCAACTACTACTCGTGTCCGTCGAGCGGCAGCTGCACCCGCACCACGCTGGCGCTGAATCGCCAGGTGGCCAATCCGGTGGCGCGCTTCCCGAGCAACAACGACGGCGTGATCGTCCAGCTCGGCACGCCCAGCGGCGGCAACGCGAGCGGCACGCTGACGCTGGGCGTCGGTTCGCTGCCGGGCGGCGTCACGCGGCTCGGCACCACCACTTCGGGCAACGTGACGGGGACCTTCCAGGCTCGCGCGATCGCCTCGGCGTTCTTCGACACCGGCTCGAACGCGTATTTCTTCGATTCCACCGACAGCAGCACGCCGCTGCCGACCTGCAGCAACAACGCCTCGTTCTACTGCCCGAGCACCACGCAGAACCTGACGGCCTCGCTGACCGGCACCGACCTGAGCACCCTCAACGTGAGCTTCTCGGTCGCCAACGCGCAGGCGCTGTTCAACAGCAACGGCTTCGCGCTGGCCAACCTGGGCGGGCCGTTCGGCCAGAACCAGACGCTCGACTTCGGGCTGCCGCATTTCTTCGGCCGCAGCATCTACTTCGGCTTCGACCTGCGCAACCTGGGCGGCACGCAAACGCCGTACATCGCGCTCTGACGGGCCGCCGCGGCCCGCGCGCCCGAAGGGCGCGATCGTCCCGCCCGCGAGGGCGTGGCGGTCGCGCCCTTTTTCATTTGGCGTGAGGTTGGCGCGCTCGCCTATCATCGAGGTTCGGCCGCGCGATCCCGGCGCGGCGTTTCCAGGCGCATCGAGGGCCGGCCCGCGGCGCGGTCCGGCCCCGCAAGGAGGCAGGCGATGACATCCATCCCGGCGACGGCGCAGCCGTCGATCCAGCGCATCACGCCGTTCCTGTGGTTCGACCAGGAGGCCGAGGCGGCGGCGAATTTCTACGTCTCGGTGTTCGACGATTCGCGCATCACGCGCGTGGCCCGCTACGGCAAGGAGGGCGCGCGGGCCGCCGGCCAGCCCGAGGGCACGGTGATGACGGTGGCCTTCGAGCTGGCCGGCCAGGGTTTCTCGGCGATCAACGGCGGCCCGGTGTTCCGCATCAGCCCGGCGGTGTCCTTCGTGGTCAATTGCCGGACCCAGGACGAGATCGACCGCTACTGGGCCAGCCTGGCCGAGGGCGGCGATGCCGGGGCGCAGCAGTGCGGCTGGCTCAAGGACCGCTTCGGCGTGTCCTGGCAGATCGTGCCGGTGCAGCTGCCGGCCTTGCTCGGCGAGGCCGACGCGGAGCGCGCGGGCCGCGTGATGGCCGCGCTGATGAACATGAAGAAGCTCGATCTCGCCGAGCTGGAGCGCGCCGCCGCCGGTTGAGGGCGCTCGCGGCGGATACATGAGGGCAGGCGGCCGGCCGCGGGCAGGGCGGGCCGCCGCTGCCGCCTTCGCGCCCCGGCCGCCTCCCTGTCTTCGGCCCTGTCTTCCGCCTCATTTCCCGCCCCGCGCCCGCCGGCTTCCTCCCCCCGCGCGCCCTGTCGTTTTTACCGCCCCCGCCTTCCATCGTCGGAAATACCCCGGTTTCCCCGCTTTCCTCGACCGATCGCCGCTCGACACGTCCATCAATAATCGATGCACTGGAAATGGCATCCCGCCGTTTCCGCGTGGAGGCTGCAGTGGCAGAGGACAGCGATCTCGAGAAAACCGAAGAAGCCACCCCCCGGCGCCGTGAAAAGGCGCGGGAGGAAGGGCAGGTCGCGCGTTCGCGCGAGCTGTCCTCGTTCGCGCTGCTGGCGGCCGGCTTCTACGGGGCGTGGATGCTGTCGGGCCCGATCGGCGAACACCTGCGCACCATGCTGCGCGGCTCGCTCGGCTTCGATCGCGCCGCCGCCTTCGACACCCACGCGATGCTCACCGGTGCCGGCCGCGCCGGCATGGAAGGGCTCTCGGCGCTCGCGCCGGTGCTGGCGCTGACCGGCCTGGCCGCGCTCGCCGCGCCGATCGCGCTGGGCGGCTGGCTGCTGTCGGGCAAGGCGATCGGCTTCAAGTTCGACCGCCTCAACCCGATCAGCGGGCTGGGCCGGATCTTCTCGCTGCAGGGGCTGATCCAGCTCGGCATGGCGCTGGCCAAGACGGTGGTGGTGGGCGGCATCGGCGGCATCGCGATCTGGAAGAGCCGCGAGGAACTGCTCGGCCTGATGATGCTGCCGCTGCACCAGGCGCTGGCCGATACGCTGCACCTGGTGGCGGTGTGCTGCGGCGTGACGGTGGCCGGCATGCTGGTGGTGGCCGGCATGGACGTGCCCTACCAGCTCTGGCAATACAACAAGAAGCTGCGCATGACCAAGGAAGAGGTCAAGCGCGAGCATCGCGAGAACGAGGGCGATCCGCACGTGAAGGGCCGGATCCGCCAGCAGCAGCGCGCCATGGCGCGCCGCCGCATGATGGCCAACGTGCCCAAGGCCGACGTGGTGGTCACCAACCCGACCCACTTCGCCGTGGCGCTGCGCTACACCGACGGCGAGATGCGCGCGCCCAAGGTGGTGGCCAAGGGCATCAACCTGGTGGCCGCGCGCATCCGCGAGCTGGCCGAGGAGCATCGCGTGCCGATCCTGGAGGCGCCGCCGCTGGCGCGCGCGCTCTATCACAACGTCGAACTCGAACGCGAGATCCCGGGCCCGCTGTATTCGGCGGTGGCCGAGGTGCTGGCCTGGGTCTATCAGTTGAAGCGCTTCCGCAGCGAGGGCGGCGCGTTCCCGGCCGAGCCGACCGACCTGGACGTGCCGGCCGAGCTGGACAAGGGCGCGAGCGTCTCGGAACAGGACGAGGCCGAGGAAGCGACCGAGGTGCTGGGCGAGGGCGCCGCGCGCCGTGACGGAGGTGCCGCATGAGCACGCCCACCGGAGCGCTCGGCAAGCGTGTGGGCCGGCTGGACGTGGCCAACCTGCGCGCGCTGGCCGGCCCGATCCTGATCTGCATGATCCTCGGCATGATGATCCTGCCGCTGCCTCCGCTGCTGCTGGATCTGCTGTTCACCTTCAATATCGCGCTGTCGGTGATGGTGCTGCTGGTCAGCATGTACACCATGAAGCCGCTCGATTTCGCGGCCTTCCCCAGCGTGCTGCTGTTCTCCACCCTGCTGCGGCTGTCGCTGAACGTGGCCTCCACGCGGGTGGTGCTGCTCGAGGGCCATACCGGCCCGGACGCGGCCGGCCAGGTGATCGAGGCCTTCGGCCACTTCCTGGTGGGCGGCAACTTCGCGGTCGGCATCGTGGTGTTCGTGATCCTGATGATCATCAACTTCACGGTGATCACCAAGGGCGCGGGGCGGATCGCCGAAGTGTCGGCGCGCTTCACGCTCGACGCGATGCCGGGCAAGCAGATGGCGATCGACGCCGACCTGAACGCCGGCCTGATCAACGAGGAGCAGGCCCGCAAGCGGCGCGTGGCGGTGGCCCAGGAAGCCGAGTTCTACGGCTCGATGGACGGCGCCTCGAAGTTCGTGCGCGGCGACGCGATCGCCGGCCTGATCATCATGGCGATCAACGTGATTGGCGGGCTGATCGTCGGCATCGTCCAGCACGACATGAGCTTCGCCGCGGCCGGCAAGAACTACACGCTGCTGACCATCGGCGACGGCCTGGTCGCGCAGATCCCCTCGCTGGTGATCTCGACCGCGGCCGGCGTGATCGTCTCGCGGGTGGCCACCGACGAGGACATCGGCACCCAGATCACCGGGCAGTTGTTCACCAACCCGCGCGTGCTGACCATCACCGGCACCATCATCGTGATGATGGGCCTGATCCCCAACATGCCCCACTTCGCGTTCCTGCTGCTCGGCGGCGGCTCGATCTGGATGGCGCGCGTGATGCGCCGCCGCGAGGCGGCCCGGCACGCGGCCGGCGACCTCACCGAGATCGCCCCGCCCGCGGCGCTGCCGGCCGACAGCCACGAGGCGACCTGGGAGGACGTCACGCTGATCGACACGCTGGGCCTGGAGGTCGGCTACCGGCTGATCCCGCTGGTCGACAACAGCGGCGACGGCGAGCTGCTCAAGCGCATCAAGGGGATCCGCAAGAAGTTCGCGCAGGAAATCGGCTTCCTGCCGCCGGTGATCCATATCCGCGACAACCTCGAGCTGCGCCCCAACGGCTACCGGATCGCCCTGAAGGGCGTCGAGGTCGGCACCGGCGAGGCCTTCCCGGGCCAGTGGCTGGCGATCAACCCCGGCCAGGTGACGGCCGCGCTGCCCGGTGCGCAGACGCGCGACCCGGCCTTCGGCCTGCCGGCGGTGTGGATCGACGTGTCGCAGCGCGAGACGGCGCAGGTTTACGGCTACACGGTGGTGGACGCCAGCACCGTGGTGGCCACCCACCTCAACCACCTGGTGGTGCAGCACGCCGCCGAGCTGCTCGGCCGCCAGGAAGTGCAGGCGCTGCTGGAGCGCACCGGACGCGACGCGCCCTCGCTGGTCGAGGACCTGGTGCCCAAGACGGTCTCGCTGACCACCCTGCAGCGCGTGCTGCAGAACCTGCTCGAGGAAGGCGTGCCGATCCGCGACATGCGCACCATCATCGAGGCGGTGTCCGAGCAGGCCGGCCGCATCACCGATCCCTACGACCTGACCGCCGCGGTGCGCCTGGCGCTGGGCCGCGCGATCACCCAGCAGTGGTACCCGGGCTCGGGCGAGATGCAGGTGATGGGGCTGGACGCGAATCTCGAGCGGGTGCTGTCGCAGGCGCTCGCCACCGGCGCGAATCCCGGCCTCGAGCCGGGGCTCGCGCAGACGCTGCTGATGGGCACGCAGGACGCGATGCTCCGGCAGCAGAACATGGGCCTGCCGCCGGTGCTGCTGGTGCAGCACGCGCTGCGGGCGATGCTCGCGCGCTTCCTGCGCCGCAGCCTGCCGCAACTGAAAGTGCTGTCCTACGCCGAAGTGCCGGAAACACGCACGATCAAAGTCACGAACGTCATCGGGGGTAACGCTTGAACATCCGCAAATTCACCGGCCCGACCAGCCGCGACGCGCTGCGTCTGGTGCGCGAGGCGCTTGGCGGCGATGCCGTGGTGCTGTCGAATCGCACGCTCGAGGACGGCTCGGTCGAGATCGTCGCGCTGGCCGACGCCGAGCTGGCCGCGCTCGCGCCGAAGGT
>NZ_VWWC01000206.1:0-10448 GCF_011753175.1 Burkholderia sp. Cy-637
GTCTTGTCGTTTCGCATACCAGCGGCCGGCTTCGCATGCGCGCGCCCGGCAACCGTCGCCTCTCGGATGGATCGTGATGCGCGCGGTCACCCACCGCTGGCGCATCCGGCCGCTCGCGCGCCGCCGGCCTGCCGACGGCGCCGGCGGTTCGCGCGGCGCTGGCCTCGCGACGCGCCTGCCGGCGGATCGGGCGTTCGACAGCCGGGCCGCGGAAAGATTCCGGCGGCGCGCGATCCGGTCGGCACGCTGGGAACGGCGGCCGGGTCGGCCACGTCGCCCGCTATTGTAATGATCTGGCGGCGACGGGTTGGTGAATCGACAGGTGTCTTGCGGCGTCTTGCAAGCTCTTTTGTTTTGTTACGGCAGCGCCGCCTCGTGGCGCGCCTCGGGCTCGCGATAATTGGCGAATTTCGACATCTGGCCGATCCCCGGATTGAAACAATTGCAGGGGTCCAGCTCGCGATAGAACTCGGCCAGCGCCGGCTTGGCGCGATACAGGTGGCCGACGTTGTGCTCGGCCGGATATTCGGCGCCGCGCGCGTCGAGCAGGCTCCACATGCGATGCTCCAGGTCGAGGCAGTCGCGCCCCTTGCGCACGATGTAGTCCTGATGGAATACATGGCAGAGGAAATGGCCGTAGTAGAGCTTGATCGAGATCTCGTCGTCGATCTCCCTGGGCAGCGTCTCGACCCAGTCGCGATCGTTGCGGCGCAGCGCGATGTCGAGCGCGACGATGTCCTCCACTTCCTTCGCATGAATCGCGCGATAGCGGACCGCCGCGCCGGCCGCCGCGAAACGATGCAGGAAGGCCTTGGCGCCCTCTTCCTCGGTGCATTCGAAGAACTCGCCGCCGGCCTTGGCGAAATAGGCGCCCAGGCGTTCGCGCGCGGCCTCCACGCTGCCCGCCTGCACCTTCAGCATCAGGTGATGCTCGAAGCGCTCGCGATAGGCCTTCATGCGCGCCGGCAGGTGGCTCGGGAACAGGCGGCTGGCCGCCTGCAGCAGGCGATCGCTCAGATGCGCGGGCAGGAAGCGCAGCCGTCCGGCGATCGCGTCGAAGCGGCTCTTCAGGCCGAACAGCGCCGGCAGCCGCGAGGTGCCCAGATAGTGGATCGCGAGGAAGGTGTCCTTGCCGTAGGTTTCGGCGATGTCGAAGGCGTCGCGATGCAGGTACTCGCCCGAGATCGGCAGTTGCGGCAGCTCGCGCAGCGCCAGGCGGCGGATCTCGCTCAGCTCGGCGGGATCGTTGGTGCCGATATAGAACACCTTCGCGCCCTGCTCGACGGGGAAGGTGTCGAGCCGCACCGCGAACACCATCAGCTTGCCGGCCGAGCCCGAAGCCTCGTGCAGCCGGCGCGGATCGGCGTTGTAGCGGGCCGGCGTATCGGCGTCGATCTCGCGCACTTCCTCGGCGTAATGGTGGTCGGAAGCGGCGCCCGCGTCGTGGCGGATCTCGGCCTCGCCGAAATCGCGGCGCTCGATGCGATCGAGCACCGTGAGCGGATCGGTGCCCAGCTCGATGCCGAGATGGTTCACCAGCTGCAGCCGGCCGCTCGCATCGACGCGCGCGAACACCGCCATCTCCGTGTAGGCGGGGCCGCGCTGCACCAGCGCGCCGCCCGAGTTGTTGCAGACGCCGCCGAACACCGAGGCGCCGATGCAACTGGAGCCGATCACCGAATGCGGCTCGCGGCCCAGCGGCTTGAGCGTCTGCTCGAGCTGGTCGAGCGTCGCGCCGGGCAGGCAGACCACCTGGCGGCCCTCGTCGATCAGGTGCACCGTCTTCATGCGCGTGGTGCTGACGATCACGATATCGCGGTCGTAATCGTCGCCGTCGGGCGTCGAGCCGCCGGTCAGCCCCGTGTTCGAAGCCTGGGTGATGACGATCACGCCGGCCGCCACGCAGGCCTCCAGCACCTTCCACTGCTCGACCAGCGAGCCGGGCCGCACCACCGCCAGCGCGCGCCCCGAGCCGAAGCGGTAGCCGGTGCGATAGCGGCGCGTGGCGGCCTCGCCGGTCAGCACCTGGCCGCCGCCGACGATGCCGCGCAGCGCCGCCAGCAGCGTCTCGCCGCCTGGCTTGCGCAGGTCCGAACCGGTTACGGGTGCTGCCGTCATGATGTTCTCCGTGTCTGGGAGGCCGTGCGATGCGCCTGGCCGATGAAGGAAAGCTTAGAATCGCCTCCATCATTAGTCCAATATCTCGATAACGCGATTTGGAGACGAAATCGATATGGAATTCCGCCAGCTCCGCTACTTCCTGGCCGTCGCCGAGCATCTGCATTTCACCGAGGCGGCGGCCTCGCTCGGCATCGCGCAGCCGCCGCTGAGCCAGCAGATCCTCAAGCTCGAGCGCGAGATCGGCACGCGCCTGTTCGTGCGCCATCCACGCCGCGTCGAGCTGACCGAGGCCGGGCGCCTGCTGCACGAGCGCGCGCGGCGCATCGTCGAGGATGCCGAGCGCGCGCTGGTGGAGACGCGCAACGCCGGGCGCGGCGAGACCGGGCGGCTGTCGCTCGGCTTCGCCGGCTCAACGGTGTTCCATCCGGCGATCGCGCTGACCATGCAGCGCTTTCGCCACGCCTACCCGCGCGTGCAGGTGGCCTGCGAGGAGAGCAATAGCGTGGCGCTGCTGGAGAAGGTGGCGGCGGGCCGGATCGACGCCGCGATGGTGCGCATGCCGCTGCAATGCGGCGAGCTGATCGTCGAGCCGCTGGCCGACGAGGAGATGATCGCGGTGCTGCCGAACGGGCACCGGCTGGGGCGCCGCAAGCGCGTCGCGCTGGCCGACCTGGCCGCCGATCCGCTGATCATCTTTCCGCGCGGGATCGGCCCGAATCTCTACGACTCGATCCTCGGCGCCTGCCACGCCGCGGGATTCTCGCCGGCGATCAGCATGGAATCGCCGCAGATCTCCTCGGCCGGCAATCTCGTGTCGGCAGGCTTCGGGGTGGCGGTGGTGCCGGCCTCGATGCGGCAGGTGCAGGTGGACGGCGTGAGCTTCCACGAACTGCAGGGGCGGCCGCTGGCCACCGGCATCGCGCTGATCCATCGGCCGCGCGAGGCCTCGCCGACGGTGCGCAATTTCGTGAAGATATTGCGGCGCTATCGGCTTGCCGCGCGCGACGCCGCGGATCCGAAATGAGGACCCGGCTCAGCGCGCCGCGTCGACCACCGCCTGCGGCACGGCGCGGAAGCTGATCGCGAGCCGGTTGTAGGCGTTCATCAGACCGATCGCGATGGTCAAATCCGACAGTTCCTGCTCGCCGAACACGGCGCGCGCGGCCTCGAACGCGCGATCGGGCACGCCCGTTTCCGATACGCGGGTGACGCTCTCGGCCCAGGCCAGCGCCGCGCGCTCGCGCTCGTCGAACAGCGCGCCGGCTTCTTGCCACACCGGCACCAGCACCACGCGCTCGAGCTTGTCGCCCTTCTTCAGCAGATCGCGCGTGTGCATGTCGATGCAGTAGGCGCAGCCGTTGATCTGGCTGACGCGCAGGTAGACGAGATCGACCAGGCGCTCCTCCAGCCCGCATTGAAGAATATGCGCGTACACGCCGCCGAGGGCCTTGGTGCCGGCCGGGGAGGCCTTGCGGTAATCGAGACGTTGGGACATTCGAGACTCCTATCGATCGTTGATGGTGAGGGGGGCATCGCCGCTGTCGACCACGAACACGGCCAGCAGCCTGGCCGGCTCGCTCGCGCTGGCGTTGCGGCTGACCTGGTGGTGGGCACCGGGCATTTCGTAGAAGGATTCGCCGGGGCCGTAGACGCGTTCGGGCTGGCCGTCGACCTGGCTGGCGATATGGCCCGACACCACGTAGGCATAGATGAAGGCCGAATGCGCGTGATGATGCGGGCGCGAGGCGCCGCCGGGCGGGTAGTCGACCTCGACGGCCGTCAACGACTTGCCGGGCAGGTTCGGCAGCGCATGCGAGAAATTCGGCTTGACGGTTTCGGCGGGCGCGCCGGCGGCCGAGCCGCTTTCGGCGGTGGCGGCGTTGGCCGGGCCCGCCAGCGCGGCGCCCAGGGCCAGCAGCGCGGACATCAGGATGGGGGTGGTTTTCACGGGGTTCTCCTTGAACTCAGGGCCTCATTCTGCGGCGGCCGAAGGTCAAGAAAAAGAACCAAAAACGCACTATTCGACTGTACCGTCCACGCCCGAGCGCCGGCCCCGATTGCTGAGCGCCGCGCACCAGTCTGCTGCCGCGCAGGCCATGTTCACGCACCGCCCCGCTTCGCCAGAATGCGCCTCGATATCCCTACCCGATCCGCATTCGACACGGAGCCTCCCATGAGCACACGAATCCCCCGCCGACAATGGCTGAAAGGCGCCTCGGGCCTGCTGGCCGCCGCGAGCCTGGGCCGGTTGGCCAACCGCGAGGCGCGCGCCGCCGAAGCGAGCGCCGCCGCGCCGCTCGACACTCGCTCGCTGGGCGCCTCGCCGCGCGCGGCGCTCGACGCCTGCCTGCAAGAAGCCGTCGACGACGGCACGCTCAAGAGCGTGGTGGCGATGGCCGCCACCGAGCGCGGGCTCGCCTACCAGGGCGCGCGCGGCCCGGCCAACGCGGCCGGCGAGCCGATCGGCCCCGATACGGTGTTCTGGATGCTGTCGATGACCAAGGCGATCACCGCCACCGCCTGCATGCAGCTGATCGAGCAGGGCCGGCTCGCGCTCGACCAGCCCGCCGCCGAGATCCTGCCGCAACTGAAGGCGCCGCAGGTGCTGGAGGGCTTCGACGCGGCCGGCCAGCCCAGGCTGCGCCCGGCGCGCCGCGCGATCACGGTGCGCCACCTGCTCACGCATACCTCGGGCTATACCTACAGCATCTGGAGCGAGGCGCTGGGCCGCTACGAACAGGTCACGGGCATGCCCGACATCGGCTACTCGCTGAACGGCGCCTTCGCGGCCCCGCTCGAATTCGAGCCGGGCGAGCGCTGGCAATACGGCATCGGCATGGATTGGGTGGGCAAGCTGGTGGAGGCGGTGACCGACCAGTCGCTGGAAGTGGCGTTCCGCGAGCGGATCTTCGCGCCGCTCGGCATGCGCGATACGGGCTTCCTGATCGGCAGCGCGCAGAAGCGCCGCGTCGCCACCCTGCATCGGCGCCAGGCCGATGGCTCGCTGACGCCGGAACCCTTCGAGACCAACCAGCGGCCCGAGTTCTTCATGGGCGGCGGCGGGCTGTTCAGCACCCCGCGCGACTACCTCGCCTTCCTGCAGATGCTGCTGAACGGCGGCGCCTGGCGCGGCGAGCGGCTGCTGCGGCCCGACACCGTGGCGAGCATGTTCCGTAACCAGATCGGCGATCTTCAGGTTCGCGAAATGAAGACGGCCCAGCCGGCCTGGTCGAACAGCTTCGACCAGTTCCCCGGCGCGACGCACAAGTGGGGGCTGTCCTTCGATCTCAACAGCGAGCCGGGGCCGCACGGGCGCGGCGCCGGCTCGGGTAGCTGGGCCGGGCTGCTGAACACCTACTTCTGGATCGATCCCGCCAAGCGCGTGACGGGGGCGCTGTTCACGCAGATGCTGCCGTTCTACGACGCGCGCGTGGTCGATCTCTACGGGCGCTTCGAGCGCGGGCTCTACGACGGACTGCGCCGCGCCTGAGCCGCGCCGCGCGCGCGAGGCAGGGGCGGCGGCCGTGGTCGGGCAGCGGCATCACCAAAGCCCGACCCGCCCATGTCACCCGAGCCGCATGCGTCGCTCAGGTCCCGTTCGCGACGGGCCGCCCGCGCGACAGACCCTCGGCGAATACCTTCAGCGCTTCGAGCAAGGGCATCAGCGCCTGCCACAGCGCCTCGTCGTGCAGCAGCCGATACGCGCCCGTCACGCCGGGCGCCGTGTCGTGATGCGCGGCCGGCTGCCAGCTCGTGACATGCCGGATCGCATCGCCGGCGGCCAGCGCGGTGCGCTCCAGTTGCTCGGGCGGGATGCGCGACAAGGCAGTCAGCAGCACGAGCAGGTTCTGCATGCCGTTCTGCACCACCGGCTGGTCGAGGCCGGACAGCATGCCGGCGATATGGCTGTTGGTATCGACGAAGTCGTGCGCGACGCGCAGGAAACCATGCTGGTGAAGACTGTCGAGCAGGTGGCCGAGCGCATCGTGCGCGGCCGGCCGGGCTGCCGGGGAAGAGGAATCGGGATTGGCGGGATCGGGCATCGTTGCATCTCCGCAGGTAGGCCGCCTCGCATGGCGAGTGCGGTGCACGGGTGGGCGGCGACGTCAGGGCCGCTGGCTGGAAAGACCGAGAAACACTGCATGCCGGGCCGCGGACGCCGATCGACCTCGCATCCTCGCATGGAGCCGTGCCGCGATGCAGGGGCGCCGAACGCGGCTCGCGCCGACGCACCCGCACGCGAGGCCGGGCTCGCCTGGCACGAAGCATCCGGCGTGCCCGCGAGCGCGAAGCGGGTTTGCCGGATCGGGGCGCGTTTCATGCCCGATTGCACGGCAAGAACCGGAGCGCGCCGGGCGCCGCCGCCCGGCATCCTGGGAACCGTCAACCACCCACCCAGGAAATCCGTCATGCACGTCACCGCCCATCCCTCGATCCTCTACTTCGGCACGCCCGTCGCCCTGCTCGCCACCGTGAACGCCGACGGCAGCCACAACCTCGCGCCGATGTCCTCGGTGTTCTGGCTCGGCTGGCGCTGCTTCCTCGGCCTGCAGGGCAGCTCGAAGACCACCGAGAACCTGCGCCGCACGCGGCAGCTGGTGGTCAACCTGCCCTCGCCGGAACTGGTCGGCGCGGTCGACCGGCTGGCCCGCACCACCGGCTCGAACCCGGTGCCGCAGGACAAGCTGGAGCGCGGCTATCGCCACGAGCAGGACAAGTTCGGCGTGGCCGGGCTGACGGCCCTGCCTGCCGAGACGGTGCTCGCGCCGCGCGTGGCCGAATGCCCGGTGCAACTGGAAGCCGTGCTGGAGGACGAGCACGCCTACGACGCCGAAGGCCCGATGTCCGGTTTCATCGCGATCCTGGAAGCGCGCATCACGCGCGTGCACGTGGACCGCGCGATCCTGATGGACGGCCACCCGAACCGCATCGATCCCGACAAGTGGCGCCCGCTGATCATGAGCTTCCAGGAGTATTACGGGCTCGGGCCGAAGCTGCATCCCTCGCGGCTCGGCGAGATTCCCGAGGAGCTGTATCGCACGCCGGACTTCGAGCGCGCGGTCGAGGCCTGAGCGGACGTGCGGCGCGCGCCGGCGCCGATGCGCATCGCGTTGGCGCGCGAGCCTCGATCGCCTGGCGCCTCGCGCGGCCTTGTCGGCTCAGGCTGCGCTCTCGCGCGGAAACGTCAGCACGAAGCGCGTGCCGCCGGCATCGCTCTCGGCATACACGGTGCCGCCATGCAGCTCCATCACCGAACGCACGATCGCCAGGCCCAGCCCGGCCACGCCGCCGGTGCCGGGCGCCTGGCGGCTGCGTGCCGGATCGGCGCGATAGAAGCGGTCGAAGATGCGCTCCAGCAGCTCGGGCGCGATCGGCTCGCCGGGGTTGCTCACGCTGATGGTCAGCGCCTCGGCGCTCTCGCTCGCGGCCAGCCGGATCTCGCCGCCGCGCGGCGTGTAGCGCAGCGCATTGGCCAGCAGGTTGCCGATCGCGCGACGGAACAGCTCCAGCTCGGCGCTCAGCCGCCCGCCGCCTTCCACCCGCAGTTGCAGGCCGGCCTCGTCGGCGAGGCCCTCGAAATAACCGGCGATGCGCAGCAGTTCCTCGCGCACCTCGAAGTCGCGCCGATGCGTGACGAAGCCGGGATGCTCGGCGCGCGCGAGGAACAGCACGTTCTCGATCATGCGCGACAGGCGCTCGTATTCCTCCAGGTTCGATTCCAGCAGCGCCTCGTATTCGGCCGCCGTGCGCGGCCGGCCGAGCGCCACCTCGGTGGCGCCGCGCATGTTGTTGAGCGGCGTGCGCAGGTCGTGGGCCAGGTCGGCGCTGAACTGCGAGAGCTGGCGAAAGCCCCGTTGCAGGCGCGCCAGCATCGCGTTGACGGCCTCGACCAGCGGCGCCAGCTCGCGCGGCACGCGCCCCGCGTCGAGCCGCGTATCGAGCCGGTCGACCGTGATGCGGCCGGTATCGGCCACCACCCCGCGCAGCGGCCGCAGCGACAGGCGGATCAAGGCATAACCGACCAGCATCGAGAGCGCCGCGCCCACCCCGCCGGCCAGCCACAGCGTGTCGCGATAGCGGTCCAGCAGCGCGCGGCCGTCGCGCAGGTTGCGGGCGAGCACCAGCGCCACGCGCGTGCCGTCGCGCAGCCGCGCGTCGACCACCATGCCGTGCACCGGCATTCCGCCGCGCGTGGCCCAGGCGACGATCTGCGTGCCGACGATGCGCGCGGCCGGGTCCACATGCGGGGTGCCGCGCGGCACGATCGCGGCCAGCCCAAGCGCGTCGGGGCCGGGCCCTGCCTCGGCGCCGCTCGCCGCTTTCGGCGCGGGCTCGTCCTCGCCGGCATCCAGCTCGCGCGCATCGGGCCGCTGCGCGGCGGCGGCCGGATCGCCCGGCAAGGTGATCGCGAGATTGCGCGAGGCCAGCAGTTCCCCGTCCTCGGCGGCGGCCGCGAAAGACAGCGCGTTGTTGCCGAACACCACGCTGCTCAGGCGCTCGGCATGCGCGCGCACGTCCCCGGCCGAGGCCAGTTCCTCGGCCAGGCGCCGCGCATGGCGCGCGGCCAGCACCACGTCGAGGTCGCTCTGCTCGCTGACCTGCCGGTCCAGTTGCAGGTACACGTAGCTGCCGACCAGCGCGAACACGGCCAGCGTCATCGCGCCGAAGGCGACGGCGAGCGCGGCCGTCAGCGAACGCGCGCGCATCAGGGCGCCTCGTCCTTCAGTTCGAGCACGTAGCCGACGCCGCGCACGGTATGCACCAGCTTGACGGGAAACTCGTCGTCGATCTTCACGCGCAGCCGGCGGATCGCCACGTCCACCACGTTGGTGTCGCTGTCGAAGTTCATGTCCCAGACGTAGGAGGCGATCTGCGTGCGGCTCAGCACCTCGCCCTGGCGCCGCGCCAGCAGGTGCAGCAGCGCGAACTCGCGCGGCGTCAGCTCGATGCGGGTCGCGCCGCGCCGCACGCGGCGGCGCAGCACGTCGATCTCCAGGTCGCCGATCGCGATCCATTCCGATTCGCGCGGCGGCCCGCGGCGCGCCAGGGTGCGCACCCGGGCCAGCAGCTCGACGAAGGCGAAGGGCTTGACGAGGTAGTCGTCGGCGCCGAGTTCGAGCCCGCGCACGCGGTCCTCGACATCGTCGCGCGCGGTCAGGAACAGCACCGGCGTGGCCTTGCTCGCGCGCAGCCGCTGCAGCACCGCCCAGCCGTCGAGCACGGGCAGCATCACGTCGAGCACGATCACGTCGTAGGGCTCCTCCTCGGCGAGCAGCAGCCCGTCGGCGCCGTCGGTCGCCAGGTCCACGCTCATGCCCGATTCCTCGAGCCCCTTCTTCAGATAGGCGCCCGTCTTCGGCTCGTCTTCGACTACCAGGATTCGCACCGCGCGCTCCCACCAGGTTGATACGCGCCGATGGTACCGGGATTCGCGCCGCCCGGGCCGGCCTCGCGCGCGGATGACGAAAATGTAATCGGCGCGGGCCGGCGGCGCCCCGCGCGGGCGGCCCGGCGCCGCGAAGATGACAAATCGGTAATGAACGCGTCAGCATCGCGCGACGCGCGCGCGGCCAGAATCGCCTTCATCGGCCCGCCGTCGACCACCCCGACGCAGCCGCCTCGCCCATGGTGGGCGGGCAAGGAGCCCATGATGCGATTCCCGATCCGGGCGGCACGCGCCGCCTCGCTGCTGGCCGCGTGCCTGGCCTGCTATTCGCAGGCCGGCCACGCGCAAACGAGCCGCGCCCAGGTGCGGGCCGAGCTGGTGCGCGTCGAGCAGGCCGGCTTCGATCCGCTGCGCGAGCCGCTCGAATTCCCGGTCGACATCCAGGCCGCCGAGGCGCGGTTGGCGCCGGGCGGCGCGACGGCAGTGGCCGCGACGCCAGCGCCGCCGGCGCTGGCGAACGCCGCCGACGGCCATGCCTCGACGACGCCCGCCGTGACGAGCGTGGCGAGCGCAACGCATGACGGCGGCGTCGAGAACGGCGACGCACCGGCCCTCTCCCGTTGAGCGCCGTGCCCATGTCCACTTCCCGCTTCCCGCTCAAGACCGTCTGCCTGACGCTGGCGGCCACCGCGCTGGCCGGCGCGGCCGGCGCGCTCGGCCTCATCTATTCCGGCTACTACGACGTCTCGGCCATCCCGCCTCACGACCCGCTGGTCGCCTGGGCGCTTCACAGCACCTACGAACACTCGCTGCACCGCCACGCGCAAGGCATCGTCGCCCCGCCCGACCTGATGAGCGAGGCGAACCTGGCCGCCGGCGCGCGGCGCTACGCGGCCACCTGCGTGGCCTGCCACGGCGCGCCGGGGCAGCCGCCCGGGCC
>NZ_VWWC01000207.1:0-10512 GCF_011753175.1 Burkholderia sp. Cy-637
TTCGCCAGCGCTCCCACATTAACGCCTTCTGGCTATCTGTATAGTAGATCCGCCGTCTCTGTTTCATGACAACACTCCTTGCCGCTTCGCAGCTCCAAGTATGTTGCATCGACGGGTTGAATCCGCACTTCGGTGCTGCTGTTCGTGACGGAGAAAAAGACCGAGGATCGAACCCAATACGTCGATAAGCTCGAAGGCGATCTACTGAGTTGGCAGGGGCAAACTGCTGGTCGTACCGACTCGCTCATTATCGAGCACGCTCAACGCGGTCTCGAGGTTTTGCTGTTCTATCGAAAGAAAAAATACGAGTACGAGGGGGCCGGGTTTCGCTACGAGGGCGCGTTCCGCTACGTTGCTCACCATGGTGAGCGGCCTGCGTCTTTCTCGCTTCAACGTAATGATCCACAACTTGCCCTCGCGGAGCGGGAGGTACAGGCCAGCGGCGATTTCGATCCCAGCAGCATCGAGGATGCGCGCAGCCGCATCAATCGCGCGATCGTTCGGCGCCAAGGCCAGCCGGCATTTCGTCGAGCATTGTTGAGCGCTTACGATGGCCGTTGCGCGATTAGCGGATGCGAGGTGCAGCCGGTCCTGGAGGCGGCCCATATCGTCGCGTATCGCGGCCCCGAAACCAATCATGTCGCGAATGGTTTGTTGTTGCGTGGTGACTTGCACACCTTGTTCGACATGGGGCTGTTGTCGATCGATCCGACGACATATCACGTGGTGCTCGATGAAAGCTTGAGGGCGGGCGATTATGGCGTGTTGAATGGACGAATCCTGCGTCTGCCGGCCGCCGAAGCCGAGTGGCCCTCGAAAGAGGCACTCGCGGTACGTCATGCGGAGTATCGAGCGAGATCGCGAGGCGTGGAGTAGAGCGTCTCTAATCAACCTATTCAGGAAGCACGGACGACGATGACTGAACTCTCTTTATCCGAAATCTACCGCGCCTACATCGCCTGCCTGAACCAGCAGGACTGGTCACGCCTGGGCATGTTCGTCGGCGACGAGGTGATCCACAACGACCAGCGCATCGGCTTGTCCGGCTATCGCGAGATGCTCGAGCGGGACTTCCGCGAGATCCCGGACCTGCACTTCGACATTGAACTGCTCGTATGCGAACCGCCTCGTATCGCCAGCCGCCTGCATTTCGACTGCTCGCCGATCGGTACCTTTCTCGGCTTGCCCGTGAACGGCAAGCGCGTCGCTTTCACAGAAAACGTCTTCTATGAATTCCGGGACGGCAGGATCAGGCAGGTCTGGTCGATCATCGACAAGGCGGCGATCGAGCGGCAGTTATAGCGACCGACGCCGCTTCATTGTCGGAATTCGGAGCAGTTCACAGCCCGCCGCTCTTGTGTCACTATTGCCGACATGGAACTTCGTAACGTACCCACTCGACTGCACCACCATCACGGCCGCCTTTCATCGCGCCGTGGTTCGTTACGTCCATGACACTGGAGCGGGATCCAAGCGGTCCCGCCCGGCTGATACGAAACCAAGGCGCCATCGGCGCCTTTTTTATTTTCATACGGAGAAAAACATGAGCATGCTTCGCGGCACCCGCTTCGTGGTCGGCAAGGACGCCGCCCAGATTCGCAATCTCGAGAGCCGTTTCCGGAGCTACCTTCATTGAGGCTGGCGCTGAAGAAGCGATCGTCCCGGCACTGTGGTCGCAGGACACCTTCATCGAAAAGGCCGGAGGCAGCGAAATCATCGGTCAGATGTGGGCGTTCCCTGATAAGAAAGGGCGCCCCTGTTGCCTGATACCGGAAGCCACGGCCTTGTTCCAGGAGCAAAACCAGGAATTGCTGGCCGGCCGGCCCGAGCGGCGCTTCTTCTACGTCGCGCGCTGTTACCGTTACGAGCGACCACAAGCCGGGCGCTACCGCGAATTCACCCAGCTCGGTTTCGAATGCCTGGGCACCGACCTCGAGCGCGCATCGGCATGCAGCCAGGAAATGGCCATCGGCTTCCTGGATTCATTGGGGCTTCGCTACGAACTCGACCGGGCTGCGCGACGAGGTATCAGCTACTACCTGAACGGGCAGGGGTTCGAGATTCGCTGCCGGGAACTGGGAGCGCAGCAGCAGATCGCTGGCGGTGGGGCGTATCGCGAGGGTGCCGGGTTCGGCATTGGCATCGAACGATTGCTGCTCGCGCTGTCGGCTCAGCAATTGCTCTGATCCGGCACGGCGTCGAATCCGGACAATCATCAAAAAAGGGCGGCCGAAGCCGCCCAATCACTCGAAACCCGCTACCAACGGGTCAATCGCTGTTTTACCGTGATGCTCAGTTGGTCGACAGCGTCAGCGTGTTCGTCAGGTCGCCCATCGCCGCGCCGCCGTTCTTCACCAGCGCGTCGTCACGCTGCTTGATACCGTCGAGCTTCGGCAGGTTGTAGCGGCGCGTGATGAAGCGCAGGATCGACGCGGTGTCGTATTGCGTGTGGTCGACGAAACCCTTCTTCGCGTACGGCGAAACCACCAGTGCCGGAATCCGCGTGCCCGGGCCCCAGCGGTCGCCCTTCGGCGGCGCGACGTGATCCCAGAAGCCGCCGTTTTCGTCATACGTCACGACCACCACCATGTTGTTCCACTGCGGGCTCTTCTGCAGGTGCGAGATGACGTCCGCGATGTGGGCGTCGCCCGAGGCCACGTCGGTGTAGCCGGCGTGCTCGTTCAAGTTGCCCTGCGGCTTGTAGAAGCTCACCGCCGGCAGCGTGCCCGCGTCGATCGCCTTGATGAACTCCGAGCCGTTCAGGCCGCCGTCCAGCACGTGCGTGGCGCGTGCCGTGGTGCCCGGGGCCAGGTTCTTGAAGTAGTTGAACGGCTGGTGGTGGTACTGGAAGTTCGCCTTGGCGATCGTCGTGCCGTCGGCCGCGGCTGCCGGCGTGCCGCCTTGCGAGGCCGTCAGCGCCGCGCCGAACGCGCCGCCGTACCAGGCCCACGAGACGTTGGCGGCATTCAGCAGGTCGCCGATGTTGGTGGCGGTCTGCGGCGGCAGCGTGGTGGCCACCGTCGGGTCGGCCGCCAGCGGGTCGGTGCTCGGCGCCTTGTTGCCGCTCGGCTGGTAAGGCGGCTGCATGGTGTTGACGGCGAAGAAGTCCGGCGTCAGGTTGCCCGAGTTGACGAACTTCGGTGCGCCGTTGAGCGCCGAGGCCGGCGAGTTGGCGGTGTCGACCGTCAGCGAGACGCCGTCGGCGTTGACCTTCGAGATCGAGTTGACGGCCGGGCTCTTGTCCGCGTTCGCGTAGAACGGTGCGCAGGCACAGATCAGGTACTGGTGGTTCAGGAACGAGCCGCCGAACGCACCCATGAAGAAGTTGTCGGCCAGCGTGTATTGCTGGGCGATCTTCCAGAGCGGCAGCTTCGACGAATCGGTGTTGTAGTGGCCCATCACCAGGCCGCCCGAATCCGCCCAGGCCGCGAACATGTTGTTCTTGCCGCCGTTGATCTGCATCTGGTTCTCGTAGAACCGGTGGTACAGGTCGCGCGTGGTCACGTTCAGCGCGGTGTTGAAGCCGTTCGGATCGTCGATCGCGAAGGGCTGGTTCGGCAGGTTCGCCGTCATCGCTTCCGTCACGGCCGGCGTCACGCCGGCGGCGGTCAGGCCGCCCCAGATCTTCGGCAGCGTGGCGAGCGTAGTGCCGTCGCGGTCCAGCTGGATCGCGTCGGAGGCCTTCACGTTGGCCGTGCCGTTCGCACCGGGGAAGGCGCCATAGAGGTTGTCGAAGCTGCGGTTTTCCGCGTAGATCACGACGATGTTCTTCACCGACGACAGCGTCTGCGCGGCAGGCGGCGTGGTGTTGTTGTTGCCGCTGGACGGCGCGGTCGTGACGTCGTCGCCGCCGCAGCCCGCGAGGAAGGCTGCTGCTGCGAGCGCGATGGGCGTTACGCGGGTCAAAGTTTTCTTCATCTTGTCTCTCTAGTCGCACATGTACCGTAGGAACCGGCTGATCCCCCGTACAACGAATGACAGCCAGTTGATCGGATTATGTAAGTGACATTTGACAGCGAAATGTAGTGCAGCTTTCGTTTACCTATCGATTCACAGTCACGGAATTGACATTTGACTGACATACGCTCGCGCCTTCCTTTCTTGCCTTTCGGATCGACATGCGCAGCCTGCACGAAGACCTCGCCCGGCCTCGGCCGGATCGCCACCCCTTCGCCGTCCGGGCGGTCGCGATCGTCTCGCTTGCGCTCGCCAGCCTGCTGAGCGCCTGCGATTCGCGCGCGCCGCAGGCCGTGGGCGATCAGGTCGCCGCGGCATCGGCCGCCTCGCAATCGACGGCGCAGACCGGCGCGTCGCAAGCGGCCGGCAACGAGATCGTGGTCGCGAACCAGCCACAGACGCGCGCGCAGGTCTATGCCGCTGTCAAGAAAATGACAGCACTGGGTAAGCAGATGTTTTTCGATCCGGCGCTCTCGGGTTCCGGAAAGCTTGCATGCGCTTCATGCCACAGCCTCGACCATGCTTTCGGTTCGCCTAATGGCCTGTCGGTGCAACTGGGCGGCGACGATCTCCATCAGCAGGGTTTCCGCGCCGTGCCGACGCTGATGTACCTGCAGAAGGTGCCGCCGTTCACGCGGCACTTCCATGATTCGGACGAGGAGGGCGACGAGAGCGTCGATGCGGGTCCGACCGGCGGCCTGACCTGGGATGGCCGCGTCGATCGCGGCGAGCAACAGGCGCGCATTCCGCTGACCACGCGCTTCGAGATGAACAGCACGCCTGCCAAGGTGGCCAGCGCGGTGCGCGCCGCGCCCTATCTCGCGGATTTCCGCGCCACCTTCGGCGACAAGGTGCTGGCCGACGACATGGCCACCTTCAACGCGGTGCTGCAGGCGCTCGGCACCTACGAGCAGACGCCGGAAGTCTTCACGCCCTACACCAGCAAGTACGACGCCTTCCTCGACCACAAGGCCACGCTGACGGCCGCCGAGATGCGCGGCCTCGAACTGTTCAACGACGAACGCAAGGGCAATTGCGCGAGCTGCCATATCAGCCAGCGCGCGCTCGACGGCTCGCCGCCGCAGTTCAGCGACTTCGGCCTGATCGCGCTGGGCGTGCCGCGCAATCGCGAGCTGGCGGTCAACAAGGATCCGAAGTTCCACGACCTGGGCGCTTGCGGGCCGGAGCGCCAGGACCTGAAGGGCGAGGACGAGTTCTGCGGCATCTTCCGCACGCCGACGCTGCGCAACGTGGTGCTCAAGAAGGCCTTCTTCCACAACGGCATCTATCACTCGCTCGATGAGGTGCTGCGCTTCTACGTGCAGCGCGATATCAACCCCGAGCGCTTCTATCCGGTGCGTCACGGCGTGGTGCAGAAGTACGACGATCTGCCGAAGCGCTACTGGGCCAACATCAATACCGATCCGCCCTTCGATCGCAAGAGAGGCGAGAAGCCGGCGCTCAGCGAGGCGGAGATCCAGGACGTGATCGCCTTCCTGCACACGCTCACGGACGGCTACCGGCCCGATGCGCAGCAGCAGAAGGTCGCGGCGCGCTGAGCCGGGGTGGGGCGGGAGGGCATGATATGCTCGCCGACGGGATGTGCGTGCAGCAGGCGGCGCATCCCGTCCGGCAATCCCATTCCAAGGAGAACAAGACGATGCGGGCATCTCTCCCGAACGTGGCACGCGCGCTGGCCGGCGCCGTGCTCGTCGCCACCGCGCTGGGCGCGCAGGCGCAGAGCAACCTGAACTTCCTGAGCGACACGCCGATGGCCTATTTCAGCAAGGCCGATCGCGCCTCGCTGACCAAGGCCGTCTACCAGGCCCGCGACGAGGGCAAGGACGGCGAAACCACCACCTGGAGCAACGACGGCCGCGGCACGCCGATCGAGGCGAAGCTCACCCCCACCACCGCCGAGCAGGATGGCCGTAGCTGCCGCGAGATCGCCGTCGAGATCAATGCCAAGGGCCAGTCGATGACGCTGCGTCCGCGCTACTGCAAGACGGCGGCGGGCAACTGGCAATTCCAGAAGCGTTGACGACGATGGCCGGCAGGCGGCCATCGCACGCCCCGCGCGTGTTGTCGTGCGGGGTCGTGCTGCTCGACCCGCAAGGGCGGCTGTTGCTTGCGCACGCAACCGAGACGTCGCATTGGGACATCCCGAAGGGGCATCACGATGCCGGCGAATCGGAGCGCGAAGCCGCCCTTCGCGAGCTGTTCGAGGAAACCGGCATCGCGCTGGCGGCCGAGCGGCTGGTCGACCTGGGCCGCTTCCTCTACCGTCCCGACAAGGATCTCTACCTGTTCGCGGCGCGCCTGCGTGCCGACGAAACCGATCTCTCCCATTGCATCTGCACCTCGATGTTCCCGAGCCGTGCCACCGGCGCATCGATCCCGGAAATGGACGCGTTCCGCTGGGTCGAATTGGACGAGGTCAGGCAGTACGCGAGCCGCAGCCTGGCGAAGGTGTTCGCCACCACGCTGTCGCTGGCGGACCTGCATCGGGATTTGCCGGGCTGAGATTTCCGGCGATTCTCTTCGCTCCACCAAAGCAGACGCAAAAAAATACCCGGCCGAAGCCGGGTATTTTTCATTCATCCATGCACCGGACGCTTACTTCCCGCCCCAGCTATCGCGCAGCGGCACGATCCGGTTGAACACCGGCTTGCCCGGCTTCGAATCATGGCGATCGGCCACGAAGTAGCCATGACGCTCGAACTGGTAGCGCGCCTCGGGAGCCGCGCTTTCGGTACCCGGTTCCACATAGGCCTGCATGATCTTCTTCGAGTCGGGGTTCAGCGCCTCGAGATAGTTGCGGCCGCCCGCATCGGGATGGGCTTCGCGGAACAGGCGGTCGTAGATCCGCACCTCGGCCGGCACGGCCGCGGCCGCGCTGAGCCAATGGATGGTGCCCTTGACCTTGTAGTTGTTCGCGCCTTCGGTGCCCGAGCGGCTGTCCGGGAAGTAGTTGCAATGCACGGCGGTGACGTGGCCTTGCTCGTCCTTGTCGAAGCCCGTGCACTCGATCACGTAGCCGTAGCGCAGCCGCACCTTGTTGCCCGGGAACAGGCGGAAATAACCCTTGGGCGGCACTTCCTGGAAGTCCTCGCGTTCGATCCACAGCTCGCGCGAGATCGGGAAGGTGCGCACGCCGCGTTCCGGATGATGCGGATGCACGGGCGCCGTGCAGTCCTCGGTCTGGCCTTCGGGGTAGTTGTCGATCACCAGCTTGAGCGGGTCGAGCACGGCCACGGTGCGCGGCGCCTTCTCGTCCAGGTCGTCGCGCAGCGCGCCTTCCAGCACGCCCATGTCGATCCAGGAATCGACCTTGGTCACGCCGATGCGCTCGCAGAACAGCAGCAGGCTCTCGGGCGTGAAGCCGCGGCGGCGGATGCCGACGATGGTCGGCATGCGCGGGTCGTCCCAGCCGTCCACGTGGTTCTCGGTCACCAGTTGCAGCAGCTTGCGCTTGCTGGTGATCGCGTAGGTCAGGTTCAGGCGCGAGAATTCGATCTGTTGCGGCAGCGGACGCGTGAACACGCCGGCCTCGGCCAGTTCGTTCAGCACCCAGTCGTACAGCGGGCGGTGATCCTCGAACTCCAGCGTGCACAGCGAATGCGTGATGCCTTCCAGCGCGTCCGAGATGCAGTGCGTGTAGTCGTACATCGGGTAGATGCACCACTTGTCGCCCGTGCGGTAATGATGCGCGTAGCGGATCCGGTAGATCACCGGGTCGCGCAAGTTGAAGTTCGGCGAGGCCATGTCGATCTTCGCGCGCAGCACATGGGCGCCTTCGGGGAATTCGCCGGCCTTCATGCGGCGCAGCAGGTCGAGGTTCTCCTCGACCGAGCGCTCGCGGAACGGCGAGTTCGTGCCGGGCTCGGTGGCCGAGCCGCGGTTGGCGCGCATTTCCTCGGCGCTCTGGCTGTCCACGTAGGCCTTGCCGCGCGTGATCAGCAGCTCGGCGTATTCGTAGAGCCTGTCGTAGTAGTCGCTGGCGAAGTACGTGTGATCGCGGCCGTCCTTCTGCCACTCGAAGCCGAGCCATTGCACGGCGTCGACGATCGAGTCCACGTACTCGACGCTTTCCTTTTCCGGGTTGGTGTCGTCGAAGCGCAGGTGGCAGACGCCGCCGTAGTCGCGCGCCACGCCGAAGTTCAGGCAGATGCTCTTCGCATGACCGATGTGCAGATAACCGTTCGGCTCCGGCGGGAAGCGCGTCTCGACGCGCCCGCCCCATTTGCCCGAGCGATTGTCGTCGTCGATGGTGTTGCGAATGAAATTGGATGCCGCGGGGGCGTCGTTGCGTTCGGTGCTCATGCGGGAACAGGAAGAAAGGAGGGCGCGCGCCGGTTGCGCCGCCTGAAACCGTCGATTCTACCTGAGCCGGGCGCCGGGTGAGGAGCGCCGGCCCGGCGCCGGGCCGCCTGTATCAGTCGTAACGGGAGGTAAAACGCGTTGGCGGCCGCTCGGCGGCTTCATAAGATTCGCTCACCCGGTTCCAAGCCGCATGAGCTGAGGAGGGATTCGATATGAACATTCAAATGAAAAAGACGCATTTCCTGGTTCGCACCACCGTGATCGCACTCGTCGTCGCCAGCCTCGGCGCCTGCACCATGACGCGCACCCAGCGCAACGCCGGCATCGGCGCGGCCGCCGGCGGCGCGCTCGGTTATCTCGTGACGGGCGGCCCGATCGGCACCGTGGCCGGCGCGGCCGCGGGCGGCATCGTCGGCGCGAACGTCCATCGTTGATCGCGGGCCGGGCCTCGCGTGCGCCTGGGCGCCGCCGGCCCGGCGCATCGATCGCTTCGAGTGATTCCGGCCCGGTGCCCCGAGGGCGCCGGGCCGAATGCAAGGTTTCCAGGCCGCCGCCGCGCGTCGGTCGACGGCCGGGAAACCGCCCATGACGCCCGCAACGGCGGCATGAAGACCATCAGACGGCAAGGTCGAACAGCAGCAACAGGCATCAGGGAGAAACCGGCGGCGACGCCGGGCAATGACATGTGACGTCGAGGGAGCCGCCGCTCGCGGCGGGTTCACCATCGACGCAAGGCGCCGGGACATGCGAATGCGTGTCCCGGCGTTTTTCATGGCGGTCGCTGCCGTGGCCGCGCCGCCCGAATCTCAGACGGCGCCCTTGTCGCGCAGCGCCGCGATCGCGGCCTCGTCGTAGCCGAGCAGCTCGCGCAGCACCGCCTCGGTATGCTCGCCCAGCAGCGGCGGCGCGCTGCGCGCCTCGGGCGGCGTGGCGCTCATCTTCACGGGATTGCGTACCAGCTTGACCGGCGCGCCGCTCGGATGCGGCAGCTCCACCTGCAGGTCGCGCGCCACCACCTGCTCGTTCTCGAACACCTCGGCCAGGTCGTTGATCGGCCCGCAGGGCACGCCGGCCGCCTCCAGCGCGGCGATCCATTCCTGCTTGCTGCGCGTGCGCGTCATCTCGGCGAGGATCGGCACCAGGATCGGCCGGTGCCGCACGCGCGAGGGATTGGTGGCGAAGCGCTCGTCGTCGGCCAGCTCGCTGCGCCCGCCGGCCTCCACGAACTTGCGGAACTGCCCGTCGTTGCCGACCGCCACGATGATCCAGCCGTCGCTGGTCTGGAAGGTCTGGTAGGGCACGATGTTGGGGTGGGCATTGCCCCAGCGCACCGGCGGCTGGCCGCTGGCCAGGTAGTTGGTGTTCATGTTGGCGAGCAGGGCCACCTGCACGTCGAGCAGGGCCATGTCGATGTACTGGCCTTCGCCGGTGCGGTCGCGATGCGTCAGCGCGGCGAGGATCGCCACCGAGGAATAGAGGCCGGTGGCGAGGTCGGCGATCGCCACGCCGGCCTTTTGCGGGCCGCCGCCGGGTTCGCTGTCGCGCTCGCCGGTGATGCTCATGAAGCCGCCCAGGCCCTGGATGATGAAGTCGTAGCCGGCGCGGTGCGCGTAGGGGCCGGTCTGGCCGAAACCCGTCACCGAGCAGTAGATCAGGTCCGGCTTCAGCTCGCGCAGGGACGCGTAGTCGAGGCCGTATTTCTTCAACTGGCCGGCCTTGTAGTTCTCGATCACCACATCGCATTGCGCGGCCAGCTCGCGGATCACGCGCTGGCCTTCCGGGCTGGCGATGTCCACCGTCACCGAGCGCTTGTTGCGGTTCGCCGCCAGGTAGTAGGCGGCTTCGCGCGTGTCGCTGCCGTCCGCGGCGCGATGGTAGGGCGGCCCCCAGTGGCGCGTGTCGTCGCCCGCGCCGGGCCGCTCGATCTTGATCACGTCGGCGCCGAAGTCGGCGAGCGTCTGTGCGCACCACGGGCCGGCGAGCACGCGGCTCAGGTCGAGAACGCGGATATGACTCAATGCTCCCATCTGCTGTCTGTCTCCCTCGGAACTGGCAGGGCCCGGGCCTCGGCGCCCGGGCGGCGGTCGTTGCATCTTAAAGCGATTCCCGCGCCGGCGGCGTGAAAGCGGGGCCAGGCGAGGGCGCGGCGCCGCTCTGGACCGCCACGGGCCGGCAAACGGGGCGCGAAGCGCCCGCCCCGTCGCGAGGCGCCCGCCGGGCCGGCGCCATCCC
>NZ_VWWC01000208.1:0-10487 GCF_011753175.1 Burkholderia sp. Cy-637
GCCGGCGAAGCTGCCGGCGCTCCGCTCAGGCCGCGGCGGCCAGCGCATCGCGCAGGGCCGCCAGCACGGGCGCGCCGTCGGGCCGCACGCCGCGCCACAGATGGAAGGATTCGGCCGCCTGCTCGACCAGCATGCCGAGCCCGTCGGCGGTGCGCGCGCCGAGCGATTCGGCATGGCGCATGAACACCGTCGGCTGGGCGCCGTACATCATGTCGTAGGCCAGCGTGCCGGCGCCGAACGCGGCCGGGTCGCACTCGGGCAGCGCCGCGTCGAGGCTGCCGGCGGTCGCGTTGACGATCACGTCGTAGGGATGCCGCTCGACCAGCGCCGCGCCGCCGCCGGCCAGCGCGCAGCCGGCATCGTGCGCGGCCTGCGTGAACTGGCCGACCAGCTCCTCGGCCTTGCTGGCGGTGCGGTTGACGATGCTGATCGCGAGCGGGCCGCGATCGAGCATCGGCAGCACTACGCCGCGTGCCGCGCCGCCCGCGCCGAGCAGCAGGATGCGCGCGCCGGCCAGCGACACGCCGAGGTTCTGCTCGATGTCGCGCACCAGGCCGACGCCGTCGGTGTTGTCGCCGTGGATCCGGCCGTCGGCCTCGAAGCGCAGCGTGTTGACGGCACCGGCGGCCGCCGCGCGCGGCGAAAGCGTGTCGGCCAGCGCATGCGCCTCCAGCTTGAAGGGCACGGTGACGTTCGCGCCGCGCCCGCCCGCGGCGATGAACTCGCGCACCGCGGCCGCGAAGCCGTCGAGCGGCGCGAGCCGGGGCGTGTAGTCGATCGCCTGGCCGGTCTGCTCGGCGAAGCGCGCGTGGATGAACGGCGACTTGCTGTGCGCCACGGGATTGCCGAACACCGCGTAGCGCTCGCGCGCGACGGCCTCGGCCGGATTGCGCGGCTCGCTCATTTCGGGTTCTCCTCGCTGTCTCCCGGGGCCGGGGCGGCTGCCTCGCCGTCGGCCTCGGCGAGCGCTTCCGCCTCGCTCTCGGCGGAGGCGTCGGGCGCGTCGACGATGGTGTCGTCGCCGGCCGCCTCGTCAGCGCCCTCCTCCGCGCCCTCGTCCTCGTCGGCGGTCTCGCCGCTCGACACGGTCGGCGCGTCCAGCACGTTGAGCAGCCGCACCGAGGCCTCGATGGTCAGCTCGTCGATCGACATCACGTCGAGCAGCACGCGCGTGCCGCGCGCATGCACGCCGAGCCCCGGCACATGCAGCAGCAGCGGCACTTCCTCGAGCCGCACCAGGTCGCCCTTGACCACCGCGGCGACCACCTGGCGGCGGTTCTCCTGGCGCAGCCAGCGCAGGCACCAGAAATACTCCATGCGGCGCTGGTGATCGGCGTAGGCCGTGTAGGTGTCGTCGAAGCCCTGCACCACCGCGTAGAGATCGGCGTCCTTGGGCTTGAAGGGCGCGGCCAGCTTGGCGGTCACGCCGTGCTGCACGCAGGCCAGCAATTGCCACTGGTTGACCAGGTCGACGTAGCGGCGCAGCGGCGAGGTGCTCCACGCGTACTGCGCCACGCCCAGCCCCTCGTGCGGCGCGGCCGAGGTCTGCATGCGGGTGCGCTTGGGGCCGGTCGGCACGCCGAGCGCGCGCTGCGAGCGGTAGATGCCGGGCACCGTGTGGTCGTGCAGGAAGGCGCCCCAGGTCGAGTTCGAGAGGATCGCCAGCTCCGAGACGATCAAATCGAGCGGCGAGCCGCGCCGACGCGGCGTGATCGAGATGTGCTCGCCCTCGACGTAGAAGTTGTAGTCGGTATTGCGCTGCACCTCGCGCTTGAGGCCGTAGCCGGCACGCGCCACCTGGCGCTTCTCGAACAGCGCCTGGGCCAGCGGCCAGAGCACGGCGATGTCGTCCTTGTGCGGGTAGTCGCCGCTGCCGGCCGCCAGCGTGTCCTCGGTGACCAGCTCGTCGAGCGTGTTGTGGCGCAGGTTGCTCTTCACGAACACGTATTCGGCGCGCGTCTCGTTGGCGACGATGTCCTGGGTTTCGCGATCGACGATGATGTAGAGCGACAGCGCGGGCCGGAAGTCGCCCTCCTTGAGCGTGAACACCTCGACCACGTCGTCGGGCAGCATGGTGATCTTGTCGCCGGGCATGTAGACGGTCGACAGCCGGGCGCGCGCGATCGCGTCGACCTCGTCGCCGCGCGTGATGCCCAGCGCCGGCGCCGCGATGTGCACGCCGATCCGCACGCGGTTCTCGGGCAGGTGCTCGACCGAGAAGGCATCGTCGATCTCGGTGGTGGTCACGTCGTCGATCGAGAAGGCGTCGACCTTGGCGCGCGGCAGGTCCTCGGGCAGCGGGCCCACCGTGACGGGCGGGAAACCGGTGCCGTGCGGGAAATGCTCGGCCAGGAAACGCGCCTCGTGCAGCGCGCGCGGCGAGGCGATGCCGCCGCAGTCGAGCATCAGCCGCGCCTGCGAGACGCCCAGCGCGATCGCCGCCGCGTCGAGCGCCTTGTACTCGATGGAGTTCTTGTCCGGGCGCGTGAGCAGGGCCAGCGCCTTGCCCTCGAACGCGGCCGGCAGCCGGCCGGCCTTCAGCTCGTCCTCGTAGCCGACCTGCACCAGCGCCTGCTGGCGCTTGCGCTCCAGCGAGGCGAGCGCCATCTTCAGTTGCTCCTCGGGCGCGCGCTGGTACTGGCCGCGCCCCTTGCGGCGGAAGTAGACCGGCGAGCCGTGCATGCGCAGCACCAGCGCCGCGCGCTCGACCGGGCCGTAGCTGCTGCCGAAATACTCGTCGGCCAGCACGCCGTAGGCGAATTCCTCATCCGGCGCGCATTCCCACAGGAAATCCAGGTCGATCTCCTGCGCGGCCGCGTCGGCCTGCTGCATCAGCTCGCCGGCGGCGGGCTTGTCGAATTCGATCAGCACATCCTTGGCGCGCACCTTGGCGCGCCGTCCGCCCGGCAACTCGACCTGAAACGCATCGCCCTGGCGCGACAGCACGCTGCCTGCCTTGAAACTGCCCGATTCCTCGAAAAAAACGTTCACTCGTCTGACTCTCGTTGAGACTGTCCGGCGCCGTCACGCAGCGCCTCGTCCAGCTTGGGATTGAATTCGTTCGTCCGCCGGGGCACCCCGGCCGGGTTCAGCGCAACCGCTCGGCGTCGCAGAAGGCGAGCACCTCGTCGGCATAGTCGGCAAATTCGCTGATGCCGTGGTCGCTGCCGTCGATCACGCGGGTCCGGGCGCCCGGGTAGTGCGCGAGCATCTCGCGATAGTCCAGCACCTCGTCGCCCGTCGCGGCGATCAGATAGTAGCGTTCCGGGCGCGTGATTGCGTTCACGCGCAGCGCGTCGAGCTCGCCGAGATGGCGCGGCTCGACCACGATGCTGCCGCCGCCGTGCCACAGCGGCTGTTCGCCCAGGTAGCGCGCCAGGTCGCGCTGCGGCTGGGTGGCCGGATTGAGCAGCACCGCGCGCCAGCCGTGCTTCTCGGCCAGCCAGGTGGCGTAGTAGCCGCCCAGCGAGCTGCCGATCACCGTCACCTGCCGCGCCGCGACGCCGGCCACCTCGGCCTCGGCCAGCTCGATCGCCTCGAGCGGCGACACCGACAGGCTCGGGCAGCGCCATTCCGAGGCACGGCCGAGCTCGGCCAGGCGAGCCGCCAGCAGGCGCGACTTGAACGACTGCGGCGAGGAGCGGAAGCCGTGCAGGTACAGGATCACTCGCCGCTCCCCTGGCGGGCGCCGAGCGCGTCGAGCAGCTTCTGGTGGACGCCGCCGAAGCCGCCGTTGCTCATCACCAGGATCTGGTCGCCGGGACGCGCGGCGGCCGTGACGGCCTTGACCAGCGCGTTGAGGTCGTCGAAGGCCTGGGCGCGCGCGCCGAGCGGCAGCAGCGCGTCGGCCAGGCTCCAGCCCAGCGCGTCGCGCCCGGCGGCGGCGCCGTAGCCGAATACCAGGTCGGCATCGGCCAGGCTGCCCGGTAGCTGCGCCTTCATGGTGCCGAGCTTCATGGTGTTCGAGCGCGGCTCCAGCACGGCCAGGATCCGTGTGTGCTCGCGGCCGACCCGCGCGCGCAGGCCGGCGATGGTGGTCTCGATCGCGGTCGGATGATGGGCGAAATCGTCGTAGACGGTCACGCCGTCGACGCTGCCGCGAATCTCCATGCGGCGCTTGACGTTGCGAAACGCCGAGAAGGACCGCGCCGCCTGCGCGGGCGGCACGCCCACCGAGCGCGCCGCGGCGATCGCGGCCAGCGCGTTCTGCCGGTTGTGCTCGCCCTGCACGGTCCACTCGACCTCGCCCATGCGCTCGCCGCGCCAGTAGACGGCGAAGCGCTCGTCGACCGGCACCCCGTCCTCGGCCGGCAGCGCCTGCCAGCCGCCCTCCACGCCGAAGCGCTCGACCTCGCTCCAGCAGCCGCGCGCGAGCACGCGTTCGAGCGCGGTCTCGCGGCCGTTGCTGACGATCCGGCCGATGCCGGGCACGGTGCGCACCAGGTGGTGGAATTGGGTTTCGATCGCCGCCAGATCGGGGAAGATGTCGGCGTGATCGTATTCGAGGTTGTTGAGCACGGCCGTGCGCGGCCGGTAATGGACGAACTTCGAGCGCTTGTCGAAGAAGGCCGTGTCGTATTCGTCGGCCTCGATCACGAAGAAGCTCGAATCGGTCAGCCGCGCCGACACGCCGAAGTTCAGCGGCACGCCGCCGATCAGGAAACCGGGGTTCAGGCCCGCGTCCTCGAGCAGCCAGGCCAGCATCGAGCTGGTGGTGGTCTTGCCGTGCGTGCCGGCCACCGCCAGCACCCACTTGCCGGCCAGCACGTGCTCGCCCAGCCATTGCGGCCCGGATACATAAGGCAGGCCGCGATCGAGGATCGCCTCCATCAGCGGATTGCCGCGCGAGACCACGTTGCCGATCACGAACAGGTCCGGGGCCAGATCGATCTGCTCGGCGCCGTAGCCTTCGATCAGCTGTATACCCTGTGCCTCGAGCTGGGTGCTCATCGGCGGATAGACGCCCGCGTCGCATCCGGTCACGGTATGGCCGGCCTCGCGGGCGAGCACGGCGAGACCGCCCATGAACGTGCCGCAGATGCCAAGAATATGGATGTGCATAGAGAACTGTCGCGCCGCGCGGGCGCCTGCGAAGTCGCGATTCGAAAGCGGCGGGCCGGCGCCGCGCCGGCATGCGCCGACGCGCGCGCACGCAGGCACCATGGCGACCGGCGCCGGAAGAAAGGCTGTCATTGTAACTGAGCCGTCCGGTCGCGCCCGGGCGCTCGCGCGGCGGCCCGGGCGGGCCGCGCCGATCGAGTATGATTGCCGGATCATGCCTCGAAAACCCCTGCTCGACCCGCGGCGCGTGCGCGAGGAAATCGCGCTGGCCGCCGCCCGCCTCATCGCCGAGGACGGGCTCGACTATGCCTCGGCCAAGCGCAAGGCCGCCCGCCATCTGCTCGGCGAAAGCCGGATTGCCGGCGAATGGCTGCCCGATAACGACCTGATCGAGGCGGAACTGCACGAATACCTGGCGCTGTTCCAGGGCGACACGCAGCCGGCCGAGCTGGAGCGGCTGCGGCGCATCGCGCTCGACTGGATGGAGCGGCTCGCGCCGTTCTCGCCCTACCTGGCCGGCGCGGTGCTCAACGGCACCGCCAACGCGCATTCGGACATCCATCTGCAGACCTTCTCTGACAGCCAGAAGGAGGTCGCGATCTACCTGCTGAACCAGAACATCCAGTACGACGTGTCCGAGACGCGCCATTTCGCGGGCCGCGGCGACGTCGAGACGCTCAGTTTCCTCTGGCGCGAGCGCCGCGACAGCGATGCGATCGGCATCCACGTGGCGCTCTACGACAGCGACGACCTGCGCGGCGCGCTCAGGGCCGACGCGCGCGGCCGGCTGGCCCGCGCCGACGCGGCGGCGCTGCGCGCCCTGATGGCCGCGCCGGCCACCCCCGCCAGTCCTTCAACCTCGATTCGAAGCGAAGATGAACAGTAAACGACTCCTCCCCGTGGCCGTGGTGGCCGCGGTCGCGATTGCCGGCGGCATGGCCGCCGGCCACTGGGTACGCGGCGACGTGTTCGAGAGCAGCGCCCAGGCCGCCACCGCCAAGGCCGCCGACCCGGTCGCGGCGCTCTGGGCCGCCTCGGTCACCGACACCGAAGGCAAGCCGCAGTCGCTCGCCAGCTTCAAGGGCCAGAAGGTCGTGGTCAATTTCTGGGCTTCCTGGTGCGGCCCCTGCGTGCAGGAAATGCCGGAGCTGGTCCAGCTCTCGCACGAATACAAGAGCCGCGGAATTCGCTTCGTCGGCGTGGCCGTGGATTCGGACAAGAACGTCCAGGCCTTCCTGCAGAAGGTCAAGGTCGACTACCCGGTGGTGGTCAGCGGTTATGCCGGCGCGGATCTGGCACGCAATTTCGGCAATACCGCCGGCGCCCTGCCGTTTACCGTGGTAATTGATGCGAACGGCCGGGTACGCGTGACAAAATTAGGTCAAATCCAGGTCGGCGAGCTGAAAAAGACCCTCGATACGCTCTGAGTGTCCAGGCTTTCCGCGACTCGCGTTGCCGGCGGTTGGCTTCCGGTTCGCGGCAGGTTGACGGCAAATATCGCGATCTTCGCGTAACGCCGAGCAAAACCTCCCGCGCGTCGCGCGCCGTGCACGCGGCAAAACTGGACAAATTTCTCGAATCGGCGATAAAGTGCGCCCAATTCCGCAGAAATTGAAGCGACCATGACACGTTTGCTGGTACTGCACGGCCCCAACCTCAATCTTCTCGGTACCCGGGAACCGGAGGTCTATGGGCGCGTGACGCTGGCCGAGATCGATCGGGCGCTGGCCGAGCGCGCGAGCCTGGCAGGTGCCGAGCTCGCCTCGTTCCAGAGCAACCACGAGGGCGCCCTGGTCGATCGCATCCAGGCCGCCCGCGACGAGCAGACCGATTTCATCGTGATCAACCCGGCCGCGTATACACATACCAGCGTCGCGATCCGCGACGCGCTGGCCGGCGTCGGCATCCCGTTCGTCGAGGTGCACCTGTCGAACGTGCATCGTCGCGAACCGTTCCGGCATCACTCGTACTTCTCCGACCAGGCCGAGGGCGTGATCTGCGGCCTCGGCTGGAAGGGCTACCTGTATGCGCTCGAGCACGCGCTCGACAAGCTGCAGGGCGCGCCGCGCGGCTGATCTGTTTCAAGAATCCGAATTGCCGCCGGCCAGTCCGGCGCTTCACGACTAGACAAGGGGAACTCCCGATGGACCTTCGCAAGCTGAAAACCCTGATCGACCTCGTCTCCGAATCCGGCATCTCCGAGCTGGAAGTCACGGAAGGCGAAGGCAAGGTGCGTATCGTCAAGAACGCGCCGCCGGTCTACGTGCAGCCTGCCAGCGGCTACGCTCCGCAGGTGGGCGCCCCCGCGCCGGCAGCCGCGGCCCCGCTCGAAGGCGCCGCCCCGGCAGCCGCGGCGGCGCCCGCCCCGGCCGCGCCGCAGGGCCACGTGGTTACCTCGCCGATGGTCGGCACCTTCTACCGCGCGCCCTCGCCGGGCGCCGATCCGTTCGTGCAGGTCGGCGACACGGTCAAGGAAGGCCAGACCATCTGCATCATCGAAGCGATGAAGCTGCTCAACGAGATCGAGTCGGACAAGGCGGGCGTCGTCAAGGAAATCCTCGTCGAGAACGGCCAGGCGGTCGAATACGGCCAGCCGCTGTACGTGATCGGCTAAGGCCGAGTGCGCCGCCCCGCGCCAGAGCGCGTCACCGGAAAGACGAATACCCGCTATGTTTGAAAAAATCCTCATTGCCAATCGCGGCGAGATCGCCTTGCGCATCCAGCGCGCGTGCCGCGAACTCGGCGTCAAGACGGTCGTCGTGTACTCGGAAGCCGACAAGGAAGCCAAGTACGTGAAGCTGGCCGACGAGGCGGTCTGTATCGGCCCGGCCCCGTCGAACCTCAGCTACCTGAACATGCCGGCGCTGATCAGCGCGGCCGAGGTGACCGACGCGCAAGCGATCCACCCCGGCTACGGCTTCCTGTCGGAGAACGCCGACTTCGCCGAACGCGTCGAGCAGTCGGGCTTCACCTTCATCGGCCCGCGTCCGGACACGATCCGCATGATGGGCGACAAGGTGTCCGCCAAGCAGGCCATGATCCGCACCGGCGTGCCCTGCGTGCCGGGTTCGGAAGGCGCGCTGCCGGAAGATCCCAAGGAAATCGTCAAGATCGCGCGCGCGGTCGGCTATCCCGTCATCATCAAGGCGGCGGGCGGCGGCGGCGGGCGCGGCATGCGGGTGGTGCACACGGAAGCGGCGCTGGTCAACGCGGTCAACATGACCCGCGAGGAAGCCGGCCGGGCCTTCGGCAACCCGCAGGTCTACATGGAGAAGTACCTCGAGAACCCGCGCCACATCGAGATCCAGGTGCTGGCCGACGCGCACAAGAACGCGCTCTGGCTCGGCGAACGCGACTGCTCGATGCAGCGCCGCCACCAGAAGGTGATCGAGGAAGCACCGGCGCCCGGCATCGCGCGCCGCCTGATCGACCGGATCGGCGACCGCTGCGCCGACGCCTGCAAGAAGATGGGCTACCTCGGCGCCGGCACCTTCGAGTTCCTCTACGAGAACAACGAGTTCTACTTCATCGAGATGAACACGCGCGTGCAGGTGGAGCACCCGGTCACCGAGCTGATCACGGGCGTCGACATCGTGCAGGAGCAGATCAAGATCGCCGCCGGCGAGAAGCTCACGCTGCGCCAGCGCGACATCCAGTTCCGCGGCCACGCGATCGAGTGCCGGATCAACGCCGAGGATCCGTTCAAGTTCACGCCCTCGCCGGGTCGCATCACCTCCTGGCACACGCCGGGCGGCCCCGGCATCCGCGTCGATTCGCATGCCTACAACGGCTATTTCGTGCCGCCCAACTACGACTCGATGATCGGCAAGCTGATCGCCTACGGCGCCACGCGCGAACAGGCGATCCAGCGCATGCGCATCGCGCTGTCGGAAATGGTGGTCGAGGGCATCCAGACCAACATCCCGCTGCACCGCGAGCTGATGCTGGACTCGAAGTTCGTGGAAGGCGGTACCAGCATCCACTATCTCGAAAGCCGGCTCGCCGCGAAGCAGCAGGTCGCGCCGGAAGAGGCCTGAGCATGAGCTACCGGGAACTCGTCGTCGAGCTCGCGCGCGAGCATGCCGAAGCGCTCTCCGATGCGCTGATCGAGCTCGGCGCGCTGTCGGTATCGGTGGAGGACGCCGATGCCGATACGCCCGACGAGCAGCCGCTGTTCGGCGAACCCGGCCTCACGCCCGAGCGCACCGCCTGGCAGCATTCGCGCGTGATCGCGCTGATCGCCGAGGCGCATGACCCGGCGGTGCTGCTGGCGGCCGCCGCCAACGAGATCGGGCTCGACGCCGCGCCCGCGCATGCGGTGCGCGAGGTGGAAGAGCAGGATTGGGTGCGCGTCACCCAATCGCAGTTCGACCCGATCCCGATCGGCGAGCGGATCTGGGTGGTGCCCTCCTGGCACGACGCGCCAGATCCCGATGCGCTGGTGCTCGAACTCGATCCGGGCCTGGCCTTCGGCACCGGCAGCCACCCGACCACGCGGCTCTGCATGGAATGGCTCGAGCAGACCGTCGAGGCCGGCCAGTCGGTGCTCGACTACGGCTGCGGCTCCGGGATCCTGGCGATCCTCGCCAAGAAGTGCGGCGCGGGCCAGGTGATCGGCATCGACATCGACCCGCAGGCGGTCGAGTCGGCGCGCCACAACAGCGAACGCAATCGCGCCGAGGTCAGCTACGGCCTGCCCGACGATTGTCCGGCCGGCGAATTCGACATCGTGGTCGCCAACATCCTGTCGAACCCGCTCAAGCTGATGGCTTCGATGCTCGCCGCGAAGGTCAGGCCGGGCGGGCGCATCGCCCTGTCGGGCGTGCTGGCGCGGCAGGCAGAGGAAGTCGCCGCCGTCTATGCGCGCTATGTCGACATCTCGGTCTGGCGCGAGCACGAAGGTTGGGTATGCCTCGCCGGAACCCGGCGGGAAAGCCATTAGAATAGGCGCTGTCCATCACTCCGGCCCCGCTGCCCGGCTGACCATGCCACTCGCGACGCGCTGCCCCCACTGTGAAACCGTCTTCCGGATTCAGCCGGAGCACCTGAGGCTGCATGGCGGGCTCGCGCGTTGCGGACACTGCCAGCAGGTGTTCGACGCCGCGCACTCGCTGGTCGACCCCGATCCCGAGCTGGCCCCGGCCATCGTCGAAACCACGCCCGCCGCCGCGGGCACGCCGCCGCAACCGCCGCGCGTGTTCTCGGCCACCGCGCCGCAAGCCACGCCCGCGCAGGCAGCCGACGGCAATTTCACGCCGGGCGCCTGGGACATGTGGGCGCCCTGGCTCGACGGCGGCATCGATCCCAAGCTACGCCACAACAGCGGCAATACCGACGCCACGCCGCTGGTGCCGATCGCGGCCGTGCCCGCGGGCGAGGTGCCGGCCAGCGAGGCGGGCCTGATGCGCGGCGCGCCGGCGGCGGCC
>NZ_VWWC01000209.1:0-10406 GCF_011753175.1 Burkholderia sp. Cy-637
GACGCGGCCAGGCACGGCGCGGCGATGCCCTGCATCACTGCCTGCGGCATGCGCGCTGGCGCGCGCCGCGCGAGCGGCGGCCGATGCCGCGTGCGCTCTGAGGAGCCGCTGCCGGCGCGAGCTCGGGCGTCAGCCCCGGCCGGCAGCGGTTCGCGGCGTCGGAACGAGAAGGCCATCTTCGTTCCGATGCGTTCCGGGCGGCTTGCCCCGAGCGGCGTGATGGCACGCGGCGCGGGGCAGCCGCCTTTTTTTCGTGCTGGCGCAAGCGCCCGAACGTGACGATGTCGGCGGCGCTCAGCCGGGCCGGGCCGCCATTACGGTGCCGTTTTCCGCCACGACCGGAACAGATCGAGCAAGGCGCGACAGGGTGTCGACATGCTCCCTGCCCGCCGCCAGACCGCGCCGACATCCATGGTCGGCACCGTCACGCTCAGCTCGCGGCGGCTGATCCGGTTGCCCTCCAGCGACCAGGGGCGATACACCAGGTCCGACAGGATCGTGACGCCGTGCCCGAGCGCGACCAGGCTCCTGACCGCTTCGATCGATCGACTCTGCATCCGGACCCTGGGCGCGATACCGTAGCTTCCCCAGTACCTGCCGACCGTGCGCAGATGCTCGTCCATGTCCAGCAGCAGGTAGTCCTCGCGCGCGACATCCTCGAGCGTGACGCGCGGCGCCTCCTGCAGCGGATGATCGGGACGGGTCCACAGGCGGCGGGCGTAGCGAAGGATCGTCTCGTACCTCAGGCCCTCGACTTCCGCCGTGTTCGATACCAGCAGCAGCGCGATATCGAGGCGATCGTCGACCAGCATCGCCTCGATGGTTTCCCGCTCGCTTTCGACGATGCTCACGTTCAGCTTGCCGAAACGCTCGGCGACGGCCGACATCAGCGAGGGCATCAGGTAGGCCGAGATGGTTTCGGTCACGCCGATGCGAACCTGCCCCGCGACCTGCTCGGGCACGTCCTGCGCCGCCGCGACGGCGCGATCGACCGAGATCGCCGCGTGCTGCACATGACGCAGAAAGCGCTCGCCCGCCTGGGTGAGCCGAACCCCTCTGGAATGACGCTGAAGCAGGGCCGTGCCCACCGCGTCCTCGAGCTTCTTCAAGGCGATCGTCATCGACGACTGGGACACCGCGCAAAGGTTCGCCGACTGGGAAATCTGCCCGGTGTCGGCGACGGACACGAAGTATTCGATCTGGCGCAGGGTGATGGATGTGCTCACGGGCGGAAACCTCGAAGGGCCTGGCAGTGCCGCAACGGCCTTGCCGCGAAGGCCCGAGCGCGGCATCGGATCGAGCCTGGCGATATTGATGAAATATATATCAGGCCATCAAAAGTATGAATTTGCCATGGCCGAGCCGGCTTCCTAGCATGGACGCCATCATGCAGCGGTCGATGCGGGCGGACCGGGATTCCCGAGGAACAGCACGCACGCCCACCATGCCCCAACTCGCTCCAGGCTCCCCATGACCGAACGAATCCGCCTGAATCTCGCCGCGCTGCGCGCGCTCGAAACGGCCGAACGCTGCCACAGCTTCACCGCCGCCGCCAACGAACTCTGCCTGACGCACAGCGCGATCAGCCATCAGATCCGGCAGGTCGAATCGATGCTGGAGACGGCACTGTTTACGCGCACGCAGTCGCGGATGATTCCGAGCACCGCCTGTACGCGGCTGGCCGAGCGAGTGCGCCGGGGGCTGACCGATATCGAATCGGCACTGCAGGAAGCAAGACAGGCCGACCGGCCGCGGCGTCTGTCGCTCAAGCTCAGCGTCATGGCCGACTTCGCGACCGCGTGGCTGATCCCCTCGCTCGAGGCCTTCCACGGCCGGCACCCGCATCTCGATCTCTCGATCTCGGTGCGCCATACCCGCGATGCTTCGGACGCGCAGGAAGCCGATATCGGCATCTGGCACAAGAGCGTCGATCGACACGGATTCCAGTCGCGGAAACTGCTGGAGGATCGGGTGATCGCAGTCTGCACGCCGGGGTTCCTCGACCGGCACCCGCCACTGGCGACGGCCATCGACCTGGTTCGCGTTCCGCTGCTGCGCTTCTCCGGTCGCTCGTGGCAGGAATTTTTTCTTGCCGCCGGTCTCGATGCCGTCGCCCCCGAATCGGGTCCGATGTTCGACGATGCGGCATCGCTGCTGCATGCCGCCCTCGCGGGCCAGGGTGTCGCCATGCTGAGGGAGCGCTTGATCCATCCTTACCTGCGGGAGGGAAAACTGGTGCAGGTCGGGCACACCCGGATCCCCTCCCATCTCGACTACCATCTGTGCTGGCGCGAAGACACGCGCAAACAGGCCGCCATCCTGCAGTTCGTCGCCTGGCTGGAGGACATAATCCAGCAGACGGGGCAAGCGTCACCGCCGCCACCGCACGACGATCCGACGGATATGCCGGGCATGCCGCGCTTCAGGCGCGAAGCCGCGCGTCGTAGAACGTGATGTCCTCGCCGTCGCGCAGATCCAGCACTTCGCAGCCGGATTCGGTGACCGCGACCACGTGCTCCCAGTAGACGGCCAGCGACTTGTCGGCGGTCTGTGCCGAACGCGTGACGTTGTTCAGGCGGATGCCCGCACCGGATCCGGCGCAAATGAACGGCTCGACCGTGATCACCATGCCCTTCTCCAGCACCCGCCCTTCGTTGATGGACGAGTCGTAGTAGGGAATCAGCCATCCGTCCGCGTGGACCTGGCCGATCGAATGCCCCGTTCCGCTCGGCACGCGCAGCATCGAGAACCCGAACGACTCGACATAGGCCTGCACGCGACGGGCGATATCCTGCACCTTCGCGCCGGGGCGGACCAGGCTGATGCCCAGGCACATGGCCTGGTATCCGACCGCCATCAACAGGCGCGCCTCGGCGCTGGTCTCCTCGCCGACGATCCACATGCGCTGGGTGTCGCCGCACCACCCTTCCTTCTTGATGCTGACGTCGACGCCGAACAGATCGCCCTTCTTCAGCGGCAGGTCGCTCGGTTCGCCGCTGAAGGCATTCTCGTTATGCGCGATCGAGATGCAGGCGTACTGGCTCGAATCGTAGCCGGCGAGATCCTCCCGATCGATTTCCGCGTGGTACTTGTTGACGATCAGGTCGTAGGCCAGGTCGTTGATCTGGCGCGAGCTCACGCCGGGTTGAATATGCGGCGTGAGATCCTGCAGCACCTGGGCAGCGATGCGGCCCGCGGCGCGCAGCATCGCGATTTCCTCAGGAGTCTTGATTGAAATTTTGTTGTAATCGATATCGTGGCTCATGTTCCTATCCTGCTTTTCCGGTTGAACGCACGTTGCGATCTCCAAGCGGATCGCAACCTCGTGTCGAGCAGCTGATCCATCGCTTCGACATGGAGGAAGTATTGGATTTCGAGTGCCGCCTCGTCCAACGATAGGTTTTCACAACTGATGTGAAGGATTTTCGCCGTGCCCTGCCGGCATCGCGCCGAATGGCCGGCCTCTGCGTGCGCCGATTCCCAACTCTTATATAAGATATAAGATGTTTGACACACCCTCATGCGACGATTAAAATGCCGTCCGAAGCCGTGCCCGGGGCAGTTCTCGGGGCGTCTGACGCGCCTTCCCCTGAAACACAATGCCAGCAGGTTCCCCCATGCTTGAAAACTATCGCGCTCACGTGGCCGCCCGCGCCGCGCTCGGTATTCCCCCCCTGCCGCTGACGGCTCAGCAAACCGCCGAACTGGTGGAACTGCTGACCAACCCGCCGGCCGGCGAAGAGCAGACCCTGCTCGAGCTGATCACCCATCGCGTGCCTGCCGGCGTGGACGAAGCCGCGCGCGTGAAGGCCGGCTTCCTGGCCGCCGTCGCCAAGGGCGAGACCGCCAGCCCGCTGATCTCGCGCGCGCACGCCACCGAACTGCTCGGCACCATGCTGGGCGGCTACAACATCCAGCCTCTGATCGAGCTGCTGTCCGACGAGGCGGTCGCCGCCGTGGCCGCCGACGCGCTGAAGAAAACCCTGCTGATGTTCGACCAGTTCCATGACGTCAAGGAACTGGCCGACCAGGGCAACGCGCACGCCAAGGCCGTGCTGCAGAGCTGGGCCGACGCCGAATGGTTCACCAGCCGCCCGGAAGTGCCGCAGAGCCTGACCATCACGGTCTTCAAGGTGACCGGCGAAACCAATACCGACGATCTCTCGCCGGCCCCGGACGCCACCACCCGCCCCGACATCCCGATGCACGCGCTGGCGATGCTGAAGAACACCCGCCCCGGCATCACGCCGGAAGAGGACGGCAAGCGCGGCCCGGTCAAGTTCATCGAATCGCTGAAGGAAAAGGGCCACCTGGTTGCCTACGTGGGCGACGTGGTCGGCACCGGCTCCTCGCGCAAGTCGGCCACCAACTCGGTGCTGTGGTTCACCGGCGAGGACATCCCCTACGTCCCGAACAAGCGCTTCGGCGGCGTGTGCCTGGGCAGCAAGATCGCCCCGATCTTCTACAACACCATGGAAGATGCCGGCGCGCTGCCGATCGAGCTCGACGTCTCGCAGATGGAGATGGGCGACGTGGTCGAGCTGCGCCCCTATGAAGGCAAGGCCTTGAAGAACGGCGAAGTGATCGCCGAATTCCAGGTCAAGTCCGAAGTGCTGTTCGACGAAGTGCGCGCCGGCGGCCGGATTCCGCTGATCATCGGACGCGGCCTGACCACCAAGGCGCGCGAGGCGCTGGGCCTGGCCCCGTCGACGCTGTTCCGCCTGCCGCAGCAGCCGGCCGACAGCGGCCGCGGCTTCTCGCTGGCGCAGAAGATGGTCGGCCGCGCCTGCGGCCTGCCGGAAGGCCAGGGCGTGCGCCCGGGCACCTACTGCGAACCGAAGATGACCTCGGTGGGCTCGCAGGACACCACCGGCCCGATGACGCGCGACGAGCTGAAGGACCTGGCCTGCCTGGGCTTCTCGGCCGACCTGGTGATGCAGTCGTTCTGCCACACGGCCGCCTATCCGAAGCCGGTGGACGTGAAGACCCACCAGACCCTGCCGAACTTCATCAGCACCCGCGGCGGCATCGCGCTGCGCCCGGGCGACGGCGTGATCCACTCCTGGCTGAACCGCATGCTGCTGCCCGACACGGTCGGCACCGGCGGCGATTCGCACACGCGCTTCCCGATCGGCATCAGCTTCCCGGCCGGTTCGGGCCTGGTCGCCTTCGCTGCCGCCACCGGCACCATGCCGCTGGACATGCCGGAATCGGTGCTGGTCCGCTTCAAGGGCAAGATGCAGCCGGGCGTGACGCTGCGCGACCTGGTCAACGCGATCCCGCTGTACGCCATCAAGCAGGGCATGCTGACGGTGGCCAAGCAGGGCAAGAAGAACATCTTCTCGGGCCGCATCCTCGAGATCGAGGGTCTGCCGGACCTGAAGGTCGAGCAAGCCTTCGAACTGTCGGACGCTTCGGCCGAGCGCTCGGCCGCCGGCTGCACGGTGCACCTGAACAAGGCGCCGATCATCGAGTACCTCAACAGCAACGTCACGCTGCTGAAGTGGATGATCGCCGAGGGCTACCAGGATCCGCGCAGCCTGCAGCGCCGGATCGCGGCGATGGAGCAGTGGCTGGCCGACCCGCAGCTGCTGGCCCCGGATGCCGACGCGGAATACGCCGCCGTCATCGAGATCGACCTGGCCGACATCCACGAGCCGATCGTGGCCTGCCCGAACGATCCGGACGACGTGAAGACGCTGTCGGACGTGGCCGGCGCCAAGATCGACGAAGTGTTCATCGGCTCGTGCATGACCAACATCGGTCACTTCCGTGCCGCCTCGAAGCTGCTGGAAGGCAAGCGCGACATCCCCGTCAAGCTGTGGGTGGCCCCGCCGACCAAGATGGACCAGAAGCAGCTGACCGAGGAAGGCCATTACGGCGTGTTCGGCACCGCCGGCGCGCGTACCGAAATGCCGGGCTGCTCGCTGTGCATGGGCAACCAGGCACAGGTGCGCGAAGGCGCGACGGTGATGTCCACCTCCACCCGCAACTTCCCGAACCGCCTGGGCAAGAACACCAACGTGTATCTCGGCTCGGCGGAACTGGCGGCGATCTGCTCGCGCCTGGGCAAGATCCCGAGCAAGGAGGAGTACATGGCCGACATGGGCGTGCTCAACGCAAATGGCGACCAGATCTACAAGTACATGAACTTCGACCAGATCGCCGACTTCAAGGACGTGGCCGATACGGTCAAGGCCTGAATGGGTGAATCGCGTGCGGCGTGAGGGTGGCGCTGTCGCGAGGTGAAAAAGGCGCCGCGGGCTCACTGCCTGCGGCGTCTTTTTTTGTGCGGCGCACCGGGGATCGGCCGGTGCCCGTCCTCCCCGGCAACCCTTCGCGCTTCCGTATACCATCGCGAAACCACCAAACCCCATGAGTCATCCCATGAGCGACCTGTCCGCCTTCCCGATCACGAAAAAATGGCCGGCGCAGCACCCCGACCGCATCCAGCTCTACTCGCTGCCCACGCCCAACGGCGTCAAGGCCTCGATCGCGCTGGAGGAACTGGGCCTGCCCTACGAGCCGCACCTGGTGCGCTTCGACACCAACGACCAGTTCTCGCCGGAGTTCCTGTCGCTGAACCCGAACAACAAGATCCCCGCGCTGATCGACCCGAACGGCCCCGGCGGCAAGCCGCTCGGCCTGTTCGAATCGGGCGCGATCCTGCTCTACCTGGCCGAGAAGACCGGCCAGTTGCTGCCGGCCGATCCGGCCGCGCGCTACCAGACCATCCAGTGGCTGATGTTCCAGATGGGCGGGATCGGGCCGATGTTCGGCCAGCTCGGTTTCTTCCACAAGTTCGCCGGACGCGAGTACGAGGACAAGCGCCCGCGCGAGCGCTACGTCGGCGAATCGAAGCGGCTGCTCGGCGTGCTGGAGACGCGGCTGGCCGCCAGCACCTGGATCGCCGGCGACGAATACACCATCGCCGACATCGCCACCTTCCCGTGGGTGCGCAACCTGATCGGCTTCTACGAGGCGCGCGAGCTGGTGGAGTTCGAGCACTTCCCGAACGTGGCGCGCGCGCTGGAAGCCTTCGTGGCGCGGCCGGCCGTGCAGCGCGGCCTGACCATCCCGGCGCGCGACTGACACGCGCCCTGCCCGGCCGTCGCGCTCGCGGCGGCGGCCGGCGCCTCGGGCGGGCCCGGTGCCCGCCCTTCCATCATGGCTTCGAAGCCTTCGCGTAGAGCGTCGAATCGGCGAAGCGATCGGTGTCGAGCACGCGCCCGATCAGGATCAGCGCGGTCCGCTCAATCGCGGTGCCGGCAATCTTTCCGACGATATCGGCCAGCGTGCCCGTCACGCGCGTCTCGTCCGGCCAACTGGCGCGATACACCACCGCGACCGGGCAATCGTCGCCGTAATGCGGGCGCACCTCCTCGACGATCCTCGCCAGATGGCGCACGCCCAGATGGATCGCCAGCGTCGCGCGATGCGCGGCCAGCCCGCCCAGCGCCTCGCCCTCGGGCAGGGTGGTCTTGCCCGCGTAGCGCGTCAGGATCACCGTCTGCGCCACCTCGGGCAGGGTCAGCTCGACACCGAGCGTGGCCGCGCAAGCCGCCGTGGCCGTCACCCCCGGCACGATCTCGTAGGGAATCCCGAGCGCCTTGAGGCGCCGGATCTGCTCGCCGATCGCGCCGTACAGCGAAGGGTCGCCGGAATGCACGCGCGCCACGTGCTCGCCGCGCGCGTGCGCCGCGCCCAGCAGCGCGACGATCGCATCGAGATCGAGCTCGGCGGTATTGACCACCGTGTGGGCCTGATGGCCGTCGAGCACGGCCTCGGGCACCAGCGAGCCCGCGTAGAGGATCACCGGGCAGCTGCGCACCAGGCGCTGGCCCTTCACCGTGATCAGCTCGGGGTCGCCCGGCCCGGCGCCGATGAAATACACCGTCATCTGTGGTTTTCTCCTTGGGTTCGTTCGCTTGTCGCGGCGCCGGCGCCGGTCGAGCCGCGCCGGACTGGATTCATGCCTGGCGCAGCGCGGCGAGCGCCCGTGCCAGCGCGACTGGATCGTCGAAGGCGCGATCGGCCTCGGGCAGCGCGGGGCGCTCGATCATCAGCACCGGCAGGCGCCGCTCGCGCGCCACCTCGAGCTTGGCCTCGGTGGCCGCGCCGCCGCTCATCTTGCTGACCAGCACGTCGACGCCGAGCAGGGCGAACAGCGCGCGCTCGTCCTCGAGCTTGAACGGGCCGCGCGCCGCGATCACCCGCGCGCGCGCATTGCCCGGATGCGCGTCGAGGCAGCGAATCACCCAATGCTGATGCGCGGGGATCTCGTCGAGATGCGCGAGCGGCTCGCGGCCCAGCGTGAAGAAGGGCCGCCGATACGGCGCCAGCGCGGCCGTCAAGGCGTCCCAGCCGCTGCTGACCATGCGCCAGTCGTCGCCCTCGCGCGCCTGCCAGGCCTCGCGGCGCAGCGCCCACAACGGCGTGCCGGTGGCGCGGCAGGCCTCGGCCGCATTGGCGCTGATGCGCGCCGCATAGGGATGGGTCGCGTCGACCACCAGGCCGATGCCGGCCTCGCGCAGCCAGGCGGCCAGTCCCTCGGCGCCGCCGAAGCCGCCCACGCGCACCGCGCAGGCCAGGTCTTCCGGCACCTTGCCGAGCCCGGCGAGACTGTAGACGTCGGTGGCGGCCAGCGTGCGCGCGAGCTTGAGCGCCTCGCCGGTGCCGCCCAGCAGCAGCACGCGCATCAGGCAGCCTCCCCAATTGGCTTGCGGACCTCGTACAGCGTGACCGGCAAGGCCTGCCGCCAGGTATCGAAACCGCCGAGCGGCGCCGCATTGGCCAGCGCGACACGCGTGAGCGCCCCGCCGTGCTGCTCGCGCCAGGCCAGCAGCGCGGTTTCGGCCTGCAGGGTCACCGCGTTCGCCACCAGCCTGCCGCCCGGCTTCAGCGCGGCCCAGCAGGCGGCCAGCACGCCCGCCTCGCTGCCGCCCCCGCCGATGAAGATCGCGTCGGGCGCCGCCAGCCCGGCCAGCGCCTCGGGCGCGCGGCCCGCGACGATCGCCAGGCCCGGCACGCCGAGCCGCTCGCGATTGAAGGCGATGGTCTCGCGGCGCTCGGCATCGGCCTCGATCGCGATCGCCGCGCAGGATGGATGCGCGCGCATCCATTCGATGCCGATCGAGCCCGAGCCGGCGCCGACATCCCACAGCAGCTCGCCCGGCGTCGGCGCGAGCCGCGCCAGCGTGATCGCCCGCATGTCGCGCTTGGTCAGTTGTCCGTCGTGTCGATAGGCCTCGTCGGGCAGGCCCGGCGTGAGCGGCAGCGGCGGCGTGCCGGCCGCGCGCACGCAGTCGAGCGCCACCAGGTTCAGCGCGGCCACCGTCTCGGCGGGCCAGCCCTGGGCAAGCGCGTCGATGCGCCGTTCGGCCGGGCCGCCCAGATGCTCGAACACGCTGAGCCGCGTGGCGCCGTAACCGGCCTCGGTGAGCAGCCGCGCGAGCGCGGCCGGCGTATTGCCGTCGGCGCTGAGCACCAGCAGGCGCCGACCGTGATGCAGTTGCCGCATGAGGGTGGCCAGCGGCCGTCCCACGCAGGACAGCACCTCCACCTCCTGCAGCGCCCAGCCCAGCCGCGCGGCCGCCAGCGAGACCGAGGACGGCGCCGGCAGCACGCGCAACTCCTCGGCCGGCAGTTGCCGCGCCAGCGTCGCGCCGATGCCGTAGAACATCGGGTCGCCGCTGGCCAGCACGCAGGTGGGCTCGGGGCGCCGCGCCAGCAGGGCCGCGATCTCGAACGGCTTCGGCCAGGGCTCGCGGCGCGCGCGCAGGCAGCCCGGCAGCATCGCCAGATGACGCTCGCCGCCGACCACCACCGCCGCGTCGATCAGCGCGCGCCGGGCTCGCTTGCCGAGCCCCTCGAAACCGTCGTCGCCGATGCCGATCACCGTCAGCCACGCCGTCATGCCCTGCTCTCCATGCCTGTCCCGCCCTCGTCCGATCGCTGTCCCCGATACGCCCGACCCGCCTCGCGCCGGGGCGCGCGGCGTATCTCGGCCAGGTGAAAGCAGGCATAATACAGCCTCGTTCGCCGGCGCCCAATCCGCCCGAAAGCAGCCTGACGAGCCCGATGGCCTGCCCGCCGGCGGTTTTCGACACGCTGCCGGGGCAAGGCGCGGCGTGCCTCGCGGCGCTGCCGCCGGCACGCGCCGCGAGTGCGCCGGCCCTTGCCGGCCCGGCATCGCGATTTGATCCGGTGCGCTTTTTTATCCGTTCCTTGCCCTCCCAAAGCCCGCCCCTTTCCCCCGCCCCGCTGCCTGCCGATCGGCCGGCCGGATACGCGCGCGCCGTCGATGCGCCGGGCAGCCCGCGTCCGAGCGCCTGCCCGGGCCTGGTGCGGGTGGTGGCGACCGGCGACGGCGGCCTGTGCCGCGTGCGGCTGCCGGGCGGCCGGCT
>NZ_VWWC01000210.1:0-10403 GCF_011753175.1 Burkholderia sp. Cy-637
CGGCGGCACCGCGCCGGCTGCCGCGCGGCGCGCGCGGGGGCGCGCCGGTGCTCGGCTGGCCGGCATCGGGCAAGGGCTCGCCGAACAGGTCGAACTGTCCGGCCTCGCGCGGCGGCGCGTCATCCTGCGTCGTGGTTCGCGCGGGATCGCGCCGCGTGCTGCCTTCACCCATGCATGGCCGTTCGCTTGAGGCTGCCGTCAGCGCGGCAGCGGGTTCTCGTACATGTAGCGCCGCGACCAGGGCAGCGTTTTCGCGCTGCGGCCGGCCTTGCGGCAGACGAGCTGGTAGATCGACACGTCGTCGTTCTCGAAGGCATAGGCGCAGCCCGCGAGATAGACGCGCCAGATCCGGAACTTCTCGTCGTCGACGAGCTGGCGGGCCTGGTCGGCCTTGGCCTCGAAGTTCTCGGTCCAGATGTCGAGCGTGCGCGCATAGTGCCGACGCAGGCTCTCGGCGTCAACCACCTCCAGGCCGCCGCGCTGCGCCGCCTCGATCGCCAGGCTCACGTGCGGCAGCTCGCCGTCCGGGAACACGTAGCGATCGATGAATTCGCCGCCGCCCAGCGAGGTTTCGCCGCTGTCCGCGTCCGAGGAGGTGATGCCGTGGTTCATCGCCACGCCGTCGTCGGCCAGCAGCTCGCGCACCTTGGTGAAGTAGCCCGGCAGGTTCTTGCGGCCGACGTGCTCGAACATGCCGACGCTGGTGATGCGGTCGAACTGGCCGTCCACGTCGCGGTAATCCTGCAGGCGAATCTCGATCTGGTTCTCCAGGCCTGCGCGGCGCACGCGCTCGGTGGCGAGGTCGAACTGGTTCTGCGAGAGCGTCACGCCCACGCAGTGCGCGCCGAACTTCTGCGCCGCGCGCAGCACCAGCGCGCCCCAGCCGCAGCCGATGTCGAGCAGGCGCTGGCCCGGCTGCAGCTGGATCTTGGTCAGGATGTGGTCGATCTTCTTGATCTGGGCGGTGGCCAGGTCCTCGTCGCCGGTCTCGAAGTAGGCGCAGGAATAGACCATGTTCTCGTCCAGCCACAGCCGGTAGAAATCGTTCGAGACGTCGTAGTGATACTGGATCGCCTTCTTGTCCGAATTCTTGGTGTGGGTGAAGTAGCGCGTGACGCGCGCCAGCTTGCTCGCATTGGTGACGGTGCTGCGCGCCAGCGAGTAGCCGATGTTGATGATGTCGGGCAGGCGCCCCTCGATATCGATCTTGCCCTTCACATAGGCCTCGCCGAGATTGTCGAGGCTCGGGTCGAGCAACAGCGGCAGGGCCGAGGCGTGGTTGACCTTCAGCGTCACCGCCGGCGCGCTGAAGTTGCCGAAATCGTGCTGGTCTCCATTCCACAGGACGAGGCGCGCCGGAAGGTTCGCCTTTTCCCGTACTTCGTCTGCCCACTGTGCCAGCTTCTTTTCCCAGAACATGAGGATTCTCCGTTGTCCGTTGAAACGAATACAGCCAAGTCTTCGTACTGACCCGTCGCGTCGAGGCGGCGGGCCGACATGCAAATCGAAACACGAGCTGCGCCGTGGGTTGGTCACGCGGCGCGAATCAGGTCAGGGCGAGAGCCGCTCGATGGTCCAGGCGTCGGCGCCCGCCGGATCGCGCAAGTAGCGCAGGCGGTCGTGCAGCCGCGAGGGCCGGCCCTGCCAGAACTCGATCGCCTCCGGCACCAGCCGGTAGCCGCCCCAGTGCGGCGGGCGCGGCGGGTTCTCGCCGTAGCGCGCGCCGAAGTCGCGTTCGCGCGCCTCCAGCACCTCGCGGTTGGCGATCACCGCGCTCTGCTCCGAGGCCCAGGCGCCGATGCGCGAGCCCACCGGGCGCGAGGCGAAATAGCTGTCGGATTCGGCGGCGCTGGTCTTCTCGATGCGGCCTTCGATGCGCACCTGGCGTTCGAGCTCGATCCAGTAGAACAGCAGCGCGGCATGGGGGTTGTGCGCGATCTCGCGGCCCTTGCGGCTCTCGTAGTTGGTGAAGAACACGAAGCCGCGCTCGTCCACGCCCTTGATCAGCACGATGCGCGCCGAGGGGCGGCCGTCGGCGTCGACGGTGGCCAGCGTCATGGTGTTCGGTTCGGGCAGTTGCGCGTCGAGCGCCTCCTTGAACCATTTGTCGAATTGACGGATGGGATCGGATGCGACGTCGGCCTCGTCGAGCGAGGCGCGCGAGTAGTTGATGCGGAGATCGGCGAGAGAGGTCATTTCTTATGCGAACGCTTCAATCTGGGGCCAGTATAGCCAAGGAAACAAAATCCTGCGTTGCGGTGTCGCGGCCGACCGGCATTGCGACGATCAGGCAAAATAGGCGCTTCGCGGCTGTTCCGCTTTCATTTCGCTTACCTACGCATGTCCCGCATCGACGCCGTCGCAACGCCTCACGATCTTACCCCGAGCCCGTCGAATCAGCTTGACGCAGCCGACCGCGCGCGGCGCTTCGGCGGGGTGGCGCGCCTCTATGGCCCGGCCGCGCTGGCGGCCTTCGAGCGCGCCCACGTGGCGGTGATCGGCATCGGCGGGGTGGGCTCGTGGAGCGTCGAGGCGCTGGCGCGCAGCGCGATCGGGCAGCTCACGCTGATCGATCTCGACAATGTCGCCGAGAGCAACACCAACCGGCAGTTGCACGCGCTGGACGGCAACTACGGCAAGGCCAAGGTCGAGGCGATGGCCGAGCGCATCGCGCTGATCGATCCGGCCTGCCGCGTGCATTGCGTGGAGGAGTTCGCCGAGCCCGACAATTTCGAGGCCCTGCTCGGCGGCGGCTTCGATTTCGTGATCGACGCGATCGACAGCGTGCGCACCAAGGTTGCCCTGATCGCCTGGTGCGTCGAGCGCGGCATCCCGCTGGTGACGGTGGGCGGCGCGGGCGGCCAGCTCGACCCGACCCGCATCCGCATCGACGACCTGGCGCTGACGATCCAGGATCCGCTGCTCTCCAAGGTGCGCGCGCAGTTGCGCAAGCAGCACGGTTTCCCGCGCGGGCCGAAGGCGAAGTTCAAGGTCAGCGCCGTCTATTCGGACGAACCGCTGATCTATCCCGAGGCGGCTGCCTGCGAGATCGACGACGAGGCGGCGGCCGGCCCCGCCTCGGGCGGCCCGGCCGGGCTCAACTGCGCGGGGTTCGGCTCGAGCGTGTGCGTGACGGCGAGCTTCGGGTTCGCGGCGGCCGCGCATGCGCTGAAGGCGATCGCCGCGCGGGGCTGAACGCCCGCCTCTCGCGCATTTCGCGTTTTGTAGGCAATCCGAAAGATTGTGTCCGCGAGCGCGGCGGATCGTGCTCCGGAGGCGCTGGATGCGCCAAATGAAACGGGCGCGGGCCTGATCGGCCCGCGCCCGTGTTTTCTTGCGGTGGCGCTACCGTATCGCGCCAGCCGGCTCAATACAGCGCCGCGCTGAGCTTGCGGCGCCAGGCGGCCACCAGGTTCGGCTGGTCCGAGGCGAGCTCGAACACCGACACCATGGTCTTGCGGCCCACGTCGTCCTTGAAGCCGCGGTCGCGCTGCACGATCTCCAGCAACTGCACCAGCGCGCCCTCGTACTGGCGATGCGCGATCAGCATCTGCGCGAGGTCGAAGCGCGCCTCGAGATCGTTGGCGTCGGCGGCGATGCGTTGCTCCAGCGCATCGGTCGGCGGCAGCTCGACGGCCGCGTCGAGCGCGTCGAAGCGCGTCTTGATCGCGTGGTAGCGCGGGTCGACGCCGTTCACGGTCTGCGGCGACAGGCGCGTGGCCTCGTCGCGCGCGGCCTCGACGCGATTGACGGCCAGCAGCAGCTCGATCAGGTCGAGGCGGATGTCGTCCTGGCCCGGATTGAGCGCGAGCGCGGCCTGCAGGTGGCGCACCGCGTCCTCGTAGCGCTCCTCGGCGAAGGCGATCTGCGCGGCGCGGCGCTCGGCTTCCTCGCCCGAGGGCAGCAGCCGGTCGATGAAGGCGCGCAACTGGCCTTCGGGCAGCACGCCGACGAACTGGTCGACGGCGCGGCCGTCGGCGAAGGCGATCACGTGCGGGATGCTGCGCGTCTGGAAATGCGCGGCCAGTTCCTGGTTCTCGTCGACGTTGACCTTGACGAGCTTCCAGCGTCCCGCGTAATCGGCCTCGAGCCGTTCGAGCATCGGGCCCAGGGTCTTGCAGGGGCCGCACCAGGGCGCCCAGAAATCGACCAGAACCGGCGCGTCGAGCGATGCTTCGATGACGTCGCGTTCGAAAGTGGCGAGCGTGGTGTCCATGTGGTCCTCGTGAGTCGGAAATATCGCGTAGTTGGGGCCGAAGCCCGTTGTTTCAATGCGCCGCGCCGGCCGCTCAGCGCGGCTTGCGCTCGGGCAGCGGGATCCACTCGGTCTCGCCGGGCACGCTGCCCATGCGCTGCTCGGTCCAGGCCAGCTTGGCCGCCTCGATCGCCTCGCGCGTGCTGGCCACGAAGTTCCATTCGATGAAGCGTTCGCCGGCCAGCTTCGCGCCGCCGAGCAGCATCACGCGCGCGCCGTCGCGGCTGGCCAGCGTCACGGCCTGGCCCGGCGTCAGCACCGCCATCTGCTCGGCTTCGAGCGGCTGGCCGTCGATCGTCAGGTCGCCCTGGGCCAGGTAGACGGCGCGCTCCTCGTGCTCGGCGTCGAAGCCGAGCACGGTGCCGGCCGCGAATTCGGCCGCCACGTAGAGCGTGCGCGAGAAGGTGGTGACCGGCGAGCGCGCGCCGAAGGCGTCGCCGGCGATCACCGTCAGCGCCACGCCGTCGCGCGTGAGCTTCGGCAGGCTGGCCGCCGGGTGATGCTCGAACGAAGGCTCGGTGGTTTCGTGCTCGAGCGGCAGCGCCACCCAGGTCTGGATGCCGTGGATGGTCTGGCCGCGTTCGCGCACGTCCTCGGGCGTGCGCTCCGAGTGGACGATGCCGCGCCCGGCCGTCATCCAGTTCACGTCGCCGGGCACGATGGCCTGCAGCGAGCCGAGGCTGTCGCGATGCAGGATCGCGCCTTCGAACAGGTAGGTGACGGTGGCCAGGCCGATATGCGGATGCGGGCGCACGTCCAGGCCGGTGCCGGGCGGCAGCTCCGCCGGGCCCATGTGGTCGAAGAAGATGAAGGGGCCGACAAGGCGCGCGGCCATCGCGGGCAGCACGCGCCGCACCTGGAGATTGCCGATGTCGCGGATATGCGGTTTCAGGACCGCTTTGATCGATTCGCTCATGATCTTGATGGGGGCGGACTTGGGGTGCGCCCATTGTATCGGGCTCGCGGGGCGCGCGCCTGCCGGCGGATGCCGGTAGACTGGCGCCCGTTGCTTGCGCGATCACGGAGGAAACGTCGCGATGATGGCCTGGAAGGATTTGCTGCTGGCGCTGGTGGTGATCGTCGCCTGGGGCGTCAATTTCGTGGTGATCAAGCTCGGCCTGCACGGCGTGCCGCCGATGCTGCTCGGCGCGCTGCGCTTCACGCTGGCCGCCGTGCCGGCGGTGTTCTTCGTGCCGCGCCCGCGCATCCCGTGGCGCATGCTGCTGCTCTACGGCGCCACCATCCTGCTCGCGCAGTTCGTGTTCCTGTTTACCGCCATGCAGGTCGGCATGCCGGCCGGGCTGGCCTCGCTGGTGCTGCAGGCGCAGGCCTTCTTCACGCTCGGCTTCGCCCGGGTGTTCCTCGGCGAGCGCGTGCGCGCCTGGAACCTGCTCGGGCTGGCGATCGCCGCGGGCGGGCTGGCCGCGATCGCCGTGCAGGGCGGCGGCGCCATGACCACGGCCGGCTTCGCGCTGACCTTGTGCGCGGCCGCCGCCTGGGCGCTCGGCAATATCGTCACCAAGCGGATCGGGCCGGTCGAGCTGGTGCCGCTGGTGGTGTGGGGCAGCGTGGTGCCGCCGCTGCCCTTTTTCGCGCTGTCGCTGGCCTTCGAGGGGCCGGCGCGCATCGAGGCCGCGCTGGCCTCGCTGTCGGGCATCTCGGTGTTCGCGGTGGTCTACCTGGCCTTCGTTGCCACCCTGGTCGGCTACGGCATCTGGGGCCGGCTGCTGTCGCGCTACCCGGCCGCCCAGGTCGCGCCGTTCTCGCTGCTGGTGCCGGTGGTCGGCATCGCCTCCTCGGCCTTCTTCCTCGGCGAGCAGATGAGCGCGGCCGAGTACCTGGGCGCCGCGCTGGTGATGGGCGGGCTGGTGGTCAACGTGTTCGGCGGGCGGCTCGCGCGGCGCGGCGCCTGAGGAGCCCGGGGCGCCATGAAAAACGCCTCGCGCGAAGGCGAGGCGTGTGACGGGCCGAATGCCGGCGGCGAAGGCGGACGGCCGCCTCAGGCCATCCGGCTCTTGGCCAGCGGCGGATTGGCCGCGAAATAACGCTTGATGCCGCGGAAGATCGCGTCGGCCATCTGCTCGCGATAGGCGTCGTCGTTGAGGCGCTTCTCTTCGTCGGGATTGCTGATGAAGGCGGTCTCCACCAGGATCGAGGGGATGTCGGGTGCCTTCAGCACCGCGAAGCCGGCCTGCTCGACCGAGCCCTTGTGCAGCTTGTTGATGCCGCCGACCTCGCGCAGCACGTAGTTGCCGTAGCGCAGCGAGTCGCGGATCTGGGCGGTGGTCGACATGTCGAACAGCGCGCGGTTGACCGACACGTCCTGCGTCTTCACGTTGATCCCGCCGATCGTGTCCGACGAGTTCTCCTTGTTCGCCATCCAGCGCGCGGCCGCGCTGGTGGCGCCGTGGTCGGACAGCGCGAACACCGAGGAGCCGTGCGCCTGCGGCGTGGTGAAGGCATCGGCGTGGATCGACACGAACAGGTCGGCGCCCACGCGCCGCGCCTTCTGCACGCGCACGTTCAGCGGGACGAAGAAATCGTTGTCGCGCGTCATCATCGCGCGCATGTTCGGCGCGCCGTCGATCTTGGCGCGCAGCTTCTTGGCGATGTCGAGCGCGACGTGCTTCTCGTAGGTGCCGCCGCCGCCGATCGCGCCCGGATCCTCGCCGCCGTGGCCCGGGTCGATCGCCACCGTCAGCAGGCGCACCGTGCCGTTCTTGCCGCCCTTCGGGTTGGTGAAGGCGTAGGTGTCGGGCGTGCCGTCGTCGTCATCGTCCTGCTGCTTGGCGATCACCGGCGGCGGCTTGACCGTCGGCTTCGGCGCGGCCGGTGCCGCGGGCGAAGCGGGCGAGGCAGGCGAGTTCGGCGAATTCTGCGCGAAGCGCTGGAAGAACGCGTCGCTGTTGTCGCCGGCCGCGGGCGGTGGCGTGCCGGGGCCGTTCAGCGCGGCTTGCGGCGGCTGGGCCTGCTGGGCGCGCACCGCATCGTTGAGCTGCTGCTCCTTGCGTTCGGTCTGCGAGATCAGGTCGGACAGCGGGTCCGGCGCGACAGCCGGGTAGAGGTCGAACACCAGCCGGTAGCGATAGGTGCCCACCGGCGGCAGGGTGAACATCTGCGGTTTCACCGAGCCTTTCAGGTCGAACACCATGCGCACCACGTGCGGCTGGTACTGGCCGACGCGCACCGACTGGATCTGCGGATCGTTCGGCGCGATCTTCGAGACCAGGTCGCGCAGCGCCTGGTCGAGGTCGAGCCCGTCGAGATCGACCACCAGCCGGTCGGGGCCTTGCAGCAGTTGCTGCGCGGCCTGCAGCGGCTGGTCCGATTCGATCGTCACGCGCGTGTAGTCGCGCGCGGGCCAGACCCGCACGCCGAGCACCGAGGAGGCCTGCGCCAGGCGCGGCGCGACCAGCCCCAGCACCAGCGTCGAGGCGCCCGCGCAGAGCACCTTGCGGCGGCGCCAGTTGTGAGTCGTGGTGGCGGCCGACTCGATCGACCGGAACGGTTTGATCAACATCTTTCGAGACATGCGTTTCCTGATGCGCTGTAGGCTCGCGCCACGAGGCGGCGGCCTTCGCCGTCGACATCGAGCGCGAACACGAGATCCGGCACGCCGAGCAGGGTGCCTGCCTGCTGCGGCCATTCGACGAGGCAGATCGCGCCGGCATTGAAATATTCGCGAAAGCCCGCGTCCGCCCATTCGGCCGGATCACTGAATCGGTAGAGATCGAAGTGATGCACCGCGAGTTCCCCATCGGCGCGTTCGAGCGCATACGGCTCGACCAGCGTGTAGGTGGGGCTCCTGACGCGCCCGGCATGGCCGAGGCCGCGCAGGACGGCGCGCACCAGGGTGGTCTTGCCGGCGCCGAGATCGCCGAGCAGCTGGATCTGCAACCCGCCGAAGGCGTTCGCGGCGAGGCGTTCGGCGCGCACCGCGTCGAGCGCCTGGGCGAAGCGCAACCCGAAGGCGGCCGTCGCGGCCTCGTCGGGGAGCGCGAACTGGCGCTCGGCGAGCGGGGCGGACGGGACGATCGCGTGGATCGGATGGCTGGGCTGCGCGGGCATTCTCGTAAAATAGCGCGATGAACCGTAAACCGGAACTCGCCATGATGGACGCGCCCTCGACGCAACGCGAGGGCGCCGCGCCGCGCCGCCTCGACGATGCGGCGCTGGATGCGCTGGTCGTGCGCATCAAGGCCTGGGGGCGCGAACTGGGTTTCGGGGCGATCGGCATCAGCGATACCGATCTCTCGGATGCCGAAGCGGGGCTCGCCGCCTGGCTGGAAGCCGGTTGCCACGGCGAAATGGATTATATGGCCAAACACGGCATGAAACGCGCGCGCCCGGCCGAACTTGTGGCCGGTACGCTACGCGTGATCTCGGCGCGCCTGGCCTATCTGCCGGCCGAAACGGCCGCCGCCGACGCGGCCTCGGCGGGCGGCGGCTGGCGCGCGCGGGAGCTGGCGCGGCTGGAGGATCCGGCCGCCGCCGTGGTGTCGATCTACGCGCGCGGCCGCGATTATCACAAGGTGCTGCGCAATCGGCTGCAGACCCTGGCCGAGCGCATCGAGGCCGAGATCGGCCCGTTCGGCTATCGCGTGTTCACCGATTCGGCGCCGGTGCTCGAGGTCGAGCTCGCCCAGAAGGCCGGCACCGGCTGGCGCGGCAAGCACACGCTGCTGCTGCAGCGCGATGCCGGCTCGCTGTTCTTCCTCGGCGAGATCTTCGTCGACCTGCCCTTGCCGACCGATGCCGAAACCAGCCCCGCGACGGCGCCCGAAACCCCCGGCTCGCATTGCGGCAGTTGCACGCGCTGCATCGACGCCTGCCCGACCGGCGCGATCGTCGAGCCGTTTCGCGTCGATGCGCGGCGCTGCATTTCCTACCTGACGATCGAACTGAAAGGCAGTATTCCGGAATCGCTGCGCCCGCTGATCGGCAATCGCGTGTATGGCTGCGACGACTGCCAGCTCGTCTGTCCCTGGAACAAGTTCGCGCAGCCGGCGCCGGTGGCCGATTTCGACGTGCGCCACGGGCTCGGCAGCGCCTCGCTGGTGGACCTGTTCGGCTGGAGCGCCGAGCAGTTCGACGAGCGCATGCAGGGCAGCGCGATCCGCCGCATCGGCCACGAGCGCTGGCTGCGCAATCTCGCGGTGGGGCTGGGCAATGCGCTGCGCGCGCCGCGCGAGCGGCTCGGCGACGAGACGCGCGAGGCCATCGTCGCGGCGCTCGCCGCGCGCGCCGACGATGCGTCCGAGCTGGTGCGCGAGCATGTCGAATGGGCGCTGCAGGCTGCCTGAAGGGCGCGCTGCCGGGATTCGTCATGGCGGCGTAAAGTGGCGCCTGGGGTACCTGGCGCCTGGAAAGAGAAATCGAGCGTGACGGTCGCGCGGCCCGGGCCACCGCCGTATCGAAGGAGCGAAGCATGTTCAACGCCGTGATCGACGCGCCGTTCGGCAAGATCGGCATCCGCACCGAGGCGGGCAGGGTGCGCGAGATCGTCTACGTGCCCGAGTCGGTGCGCAGCATCGATCCCGACAATGCGCTGGCGCTGCGCGTCGCGCGGCAGATCGATCGTTATCTCGAGCGCGCCTCGGCGCGCTTCAAGCTGCCGCTGGCCGAAGTCGGCTCGGCGTTCCAGCAGCGCGTCTGGCAGGCGATCAGCGAGGTGCCGCCGGGCACCGTGGCGACCTATGGCCAGATCGCCAAACGCATCGGCAGCGCGCCGCGCGCGGTCGGGCAGGCCTGCGGCGCGAACTGGTTCCCGCTGGTGATTCCCTGCCATCGCGTGGTCGCCTCGGGCGGCATCGGCGGTTTCGCGAACCAGGACGAGGATGGTTATTACCTGAAGATCAAGCGCTGGCTGCTGGCGCATGAAGGGATTCGTTACTGATGGTGCGCAAGATGGGGAAGGTGGCCGGCGTCGATGCCGATGGCGAGGCAATCGCGAGCGAGACGGCGCCTGCGTCGGATGCGGCCGCGGCGGCGAATCCGACTGAAGTGAACGCGCGCCGTGGTGCGGCGGGTGCCCCGCCCGCCGCCATGTCGACTCTCGCTCCCCCTACCGCCCACGCCGCCATCAACGGCGAACCGATCCCCACGCTCGACGACATCGCCGCCGAGCACTTCGCGCTGACGCCCTGGG
>NZ_VWWC01000020.1:0-65348 GCF_011753175.1 Burkholderia sp. Cy-637
TCCGCAGCATCCGGCGCGGCGCCGCGCGCGAGGCCGTGCTCGACCGACTTGAGCAGCTTCTGCAGCGCGATCGGCTTCTCGAGGAAGTCGAGCGCGCCGATCTTGGTCGCCTCGACGGCGGTGTCGATCGTCGCGTGCCCGGACATCATGATCACCGGCATGGTGAGTTGCCCGTGGCTCGCCCACTCCTTCAACAACGTGACGCCGTCGGTATCGGGCATCCAGATGTCGAGCAGCACGAGATCGGGCGCCTGACGCTGGCGATACTCGCGCGCGGCCTGCGCGTTTTCCGCCACTTCGACGACATGTCCTTCGTCGGCGAGGATTTCCGAGAGCAATTCCCGGATGCCCATTTCATCATCTACCACCAGGATGGTTGCCATTTACGCTGCCCTTGTCTGCACTGTTGCTTTTGTCTTGGCGGGTGCCGTTCCGCTGTTCGCTCCGCCCTCGGAGCCCGTCGTGTCGTCGGCGAGTTGCAGGAAGAGGATGGAGACCTGCGCACCCTCGACGACTTCACCCTGCATGCGGTTGCGCAGATCGATCCGCGCACCGTGTTCGTCGACGATCTTCTTCACCGTCGCGAGCCCCAGCCCGGTGCCCTTGGCCTTCGTCGTGACGTAAGGCTCGAAGGCGCGCGTGAGGATGCGCGCCGGGAAACCGGGACCGTTGTCGGAAACGGTCAAGCGCACCGCGATGCGCTTGGTCCCGTCCGCATCGGGGTCGCCATATTCTACTGCCCTAGTTTCGAGCCACACACGTGGTTGCGCGACTTCGCCCACCGAATCCTGCGCGTTCTGCAGCAGGTTGTGGATCACCTGGCGCAATTGCGTGGCGTCGCCGCGAATCACCGGCAGCGGGCCCTGCTCGACCACGATCATGTTCTTGCCTTCGCCCACACCGTACAGCGTCAGCACCTCGCTGACGAGTTCGTTCAGCTGCAGGTTGCCGAGCACGGCCGGTGGCGTACGCGCGTAGTCGCGGAAATCGTCGACCATGCGCTTCATCGCCGCGACCTGGTTGACGATGGTGGTCGCGCCGCGCTTGAGCACCTCGGCGTCGTTCGGCGCGAGCTTGTCGGCCAGCTTCATCTGCAGGCGCTCGGCCGAGAGCTGGATCGGCGTGAGCGGATTCTTGATCTCGTGCGCAAGGCGCCGCGCCACCTCGCCCCAGGCCACCGAGCGCTGCGCGGAGATCACGTCGGAGATGTCGTCGAACACCACCACGTAGCCGGAAGTCTGCGGATCGGCGGCCTCGCTGGCCAGCGCGGACGCAAGACGCGTGCCGCGTACCAGCAGCGTGAGCGGATCGGTTTCGCCGGGCACCACCACCGCGAACTGCTGCTGCCAGTGGCCGCGATCCTCGGCGCCGCCCTGGCCGGCCGCCTCGCGATCGGCGAAGGCCTTGCGCACCATCGCGCCGAATTCGGCCACCGCCGCGATCTGGTCGAGCACGGTGCCGGTCTGCGACTGGAACGGCTGGCGGAAGATGCGCTCGGCGCCGCGGTTGGCGATGCTCAGGCGGAACTGCCGGTCGAGCACGAACACGCCGGCGGTCAGGTTGGCGAGGATGCTTTCGAGATAGGCCTTCGAATATTCGAGCGCGACGCGGTTGCGCTCCACCGCCAGGCGCGCCTCGGAAAGCTGGCGCGTCATGGCGTTGAAGGACTGGGTCAGGAAGCCGAGCTCGTCGCGCGTCTTCAGCTCGCGCTTGGGCGTGTAGTCGCCCTCGGCCACTTCCTTGGTGCCCTGCGCCAGCAGGAACAGCGGCCGCGCCAGCTGGTTGCCGAGCGCCAGCGCGATCATCATCGCGATGAAGGTGGCCAGGAACAGCGCGAGCGTGAGCGTGCCGATGTACATCTTGCGCAACCCGCTGCGGCCCAGCGACTTCTCCTGGTACTCGCGATAGGCGCGCTGCACCGCATCGGCATTGCGCGCCAGGGTGGGCGACACCGGCTGGGTCAGCTGCAGGTAGCGCTCGGCCGGCTGCAGCAGGGCCGTGGACGAATCGGGGATGCGCTGCACCACGCGCAAGCGCAGCGCGCCCTTCGATCCGCGCGCGCGCGGATCGCCGTCCACCTCGCCCTCGATCGCCGCGTAGCCGCCGTGCTCGCGCGCCTGGCCCAGCATCAGCGGGGTCGGCATGTCGTCGGGAATCAGCGCCGCGAAGTTGCCCGAGGCCTGCGCCACGATATGCAGGTCGGGCGCCGCGCCCGCACTGCCGTGGCCCGGCTCGACGATGGTGGCGTCCTGCACGCCGAACTGGTCGCGCAGGCGCAGCAGGGTGAGGGTGGTGCCGTTGGTGTTGGTATCGGCGCTGGCGAGCTGCTCCGACATCAGCCGCGCCTTGCTGCGCAGGTCCGACAGCGAGGCGTCGAGCGTGTCGCGGCCGAGGTTGAGGCCGGCCGTCAGCGCGGTCTCGACGTTGACGTCGAACCAGGACTCGATGCTGCGCGACACGAACTGGTAGGACACGATATAGATGATGCCGCCCGGCACCACCCCGACCAGGGCGAAGAACACCGCCAGCTTGGCCAGCAGGCGCGTGCCGAACTTGCCCTTGCGCAGCCGCACCACGATCATGCCGACCAGGCCCATCACCACCAGCAGGAACACCAGCGCGACCAGGATGTTCGCGGTGTAGAGCCAGGAATAGTAGCGGTCGAAGAATTCGGTGTTGGCGCTGGCCGCCGCGAGCAGCACCAGCAGCAGCAAGGCGGTGACCGCGACCGTCGAGACGATCACGCGCACCAGCAGGCTCTTGCCGAAGAAGCGGCGCAGGCTATTTCGCACGATCGGCCACCGTGAAGGTGAAGCGCTTCCACTCCGAGACCAGGGTCCAGTCGCGGTTGTTGACCGCGTCGACCTGGAACGGCTTGGGCATCAGCGCGGTGTCGAGCTGCATGCGCACCGAGGCCGTGTAGGTCTCGCCGGGAATCACCTGGGCGCGGTCGATCACATGCCAGGAGGTCACGTGCTGGACCACCGCGAGCGCGTCCTTGAGGGTCGGGAAGCCGAGCTGCAAGCCGCCCGTCGAGACGCGATATTCGCGCGTGAGCGGCTGGAACGACAGGCGGATGGTCTGCGAGACCGACACCGGCTGCTCGTCGAACCAGTACCAGCGCGCGCGGCTCAGCTCGAAGTCGGTGGTGAAGTAGAGCGGGATGCCCTTGTTGACGGCGTCCTCGAGGTTGGCATTCAGCTCGAACTCGAAGCGCGCGTCGAGCGCCCAGCCGCTACCGTCCGATTGCAGCGAGGCGCGCTGCACGTTGATCGGATCGGCATGGGCCGGCGCGACGACGGCGAGGCACAGCGTGATCGCGACCAGCAGCGCGGCCGCGAACCGAAGTGGAAGGAGGCGTGAGATCGTCACCGTTTCTGAAAGCGCGCGTAGAAGAATCCGTCGTGGTCGGCCTGCCGCGCGGCCTCGTCGTGACCGGCATCGCCAGGCAGCCGGCTCGCGGCGACCCGCGGCAGCAGTTGCCCGGGCGCGTCCAATCGTACCGCATCTTGAACCGCGTCTTCAAACCAGCGCGCCTGTTGCTCGCCTTCCTCGGGGAAGATCGAGCAGGTCACGTAGAGCAATTCGCCGCCCGGCTTCAGCAGCGGCCACAACGCCAGCAGGATGCGGCGCTGCTCGGCTACCAGCGCCGCGATGTCGGCCTCGCGGCGCAGCCAGCGGATGTCGGGATGGCGCCGCACGATGCCCGAGGCCGAGCAGGGCACGTCGGCCAGGATCCGGTCGAAAGCGCGGCCGTCGTGCCAGGCTTCGGGTGCGCCGGCATCGCCCACGCGCACCTCGGCGGCCAGCTTCAGGCGCGCCAGGTTCTCGCCGATGCGCTCGGCGCGCGTCGCGTCGCTCTCCAGTGCCACCACCTCGACATCGGCCAGTTCGAGCAGATGGCCGGTCTTGCCGCCCGGCGCCGCGCAGGCGTCGAGCACGCGCATTCCGTCGCGCGCGCCCAGCCACTCGGCGGCCAGTTGCGCGCCCGCGTCCTGCACCGAGACCACGCCGTCGGCGAAGCCGGGAATCCGGTCCACCGGCAGCGGCGAAGCCAGCCGCACCGCGTGGCGGCCGACCGCGTCGGCCTCGATGCCGTGTTCGCGCAGCGTGGCCAGATAGGCGTCGACATCGGCATGCCGCGCGTTCACGCGCAGCGTCAGCGGGCCGGGCCGCTCGGCGGCCGCGAGGATCGATTGCCAGTGTTCCGGCCAGGCGCGCTCGACCGCGTCGATCCACCAGCCGCGATAGTTCCAGCGCGCGCCGCGATCGGCCTGCCATTGCGCGGCGAACGTCTCGCGCTCGCGCAGGAAACGGCGCAGCACCGCGTTGACGAGCCCCTTCGCGAAGGCGAACTCGCGCCGCGCGCCGACCGCCGTGACCGCCTGGTCGACCACCGTGAACGGCGTATAGGCCGCCTCGGCTTCGTCGTCGAGCAGCAGCGCCAGCGCGCAGGCCAGCAGCGCGCGCACGTGCTCGGGCGGGGCCTTGCTGACCAGCGTGCCGACCAGCCATTCGGCGGTGCCGAGCCGGCGCATGGCGCGATAGGCGATGTCCTGGATCGCGCCGCGCGAGAGCGGCTGCGCGGCGGCCGGCTGGGCGGCCTGCACCGCCGCCAGCGCGGCGGGCAGCGCCGAGCCTTGCGAGACCGCCGTGATCGCGCGTGCGGCGCCGTCCAGCGCGTAGCCGAGCGAGTCGGGCGGCAGGTGCAGCGCCGACAGGCGCGGCGCGGAAGGCCGCTGGCTGGACGGGCTGGGGCGTGACGAACGGGAAGGACGGGCGGAACGGGGCTGGGTCATCGGGTACGGGAGCTGGCGGGCCGGCTTGGCGCGGGCCGCGCTCCGGACGAGCACGGCATCAAACGACGCATTGTAGCGCGCCGCCCGCGCGCTCCCGCCAGGGGATGCGTCACCTGCCACCCGCCGCACGTCGGCCAGCCGGCGCGCGGCCGGCTCCCGGGGGCGATCAGTAGCGGTAGGTCACCACGCTCATGCCGAACCAACTGTTCTTGCTCTGCACGATCGGGCTGTTGCTCGAGGAGCCGAACAGGCGCGTGAGGCCGCCGGTGGTGGTGATCGACCAGCGCTGCGAGAGCGAATGAGTCCAGGCCGCCGACACGGTCGCGCGATCGAAACCGCCCTTGGTCGAGTAGGCCGCGAACCGGCTGCTCGCCGCCTGCGCGGCGCTGACGCCGAAGAAGGTCTGGTTGTAGCGGCCGCTGCCGGCGTGCAGGCTGCTGGTCACGCTGACGCTGTCGGCCGCGCTCTGGAACACCGGCACCTCGAGGTCGAGATGGCCGCTCACGCCGCGCGAGGTGTGGTTGAGCGGCTGGTCGAGCGTCACGCTCACGGTCGACACGCCGAACACGCGCGCGCCGGCCTTCAGCGACAGCAGCAACGAGCCGGGGATGTTGCCCATGCCCTTCAGGTAGTCGGAGCCGTTGCGGTCGAAGCGGTTCTCGTCGGCGCGGCCGTCGTCGTAGGAGAGCGCCGCGGAGACGAACAGGCCGTTCGAGAAATCGCGGCGGTAGCCGGCGCCGTCCATGCCGAGGAAGAAGCCGTTGTCGAAGCGGGCCGAAATCATCGGCGCCAGGATGGGCCGGTAGTCGCGGCTGCCGAGGTAGCGCGAGCTCACGCCGCCGCCCAGCGAGAACAGGTAGACGTTTTCCGCGTGGGCGGCGGAGAAGCAGGCGAGGCCCAGCAAGGGCAGGCATCGATGGAGCAGACGTAGGCGCACGGCGGGATCCCCCGGTTGGTGAAGAGGCCGCCGCAGTCTAGGGAGCGCGGTGATTCGCGTCTGTCTCGAATTAATGCGGATTTGTGTGGGACTGTGGGGAAGTGTCGGGGTGTGTCGCGTGGGGGTGACAGGGAAGGCTCGGGCGGCGCAACGCTGGGCGTCACGCCTGGCCGTGGCTTGAGAATCTGGTGAACAAGGGAAGCGGAGCCGATGCGATGACGGCGGAAGCGGCAGCCGTCATGCCAATGAAACGCCGCCACGCAGGCAAGCTGCATGGCGGCAAACGCGACGGCACATCAGGATGACTTACTCGAAGCGCCCCGTTCGCGCCATCTCCATCAGGCGCGCGATGCGCTCCTCGGTGGCCGGGTGAGTGCTGAACAGGTTCTGCAGTCCGCCACCCGCCAGCGGATTCATGATCATCATCTGCGCGGTGGCCGGGTGCGCCTCGGCCGTCGCGAAGGGGATGCCGGCGGCATAGCGATGGATCTTGTCGAGCGCGGTGGCGAGCGCCTGCGGATCGCCCGAGATCTGCGCGCCGCCGCGGTCGGCCTCGAATTCGCGGGCGCGCGAGATCGCCATCTGGATCAGCGCGCCGGCGATCGGCGCGAGCAGCGCCACCGCGATGCCGGCGATCGGGTTGCTCGGGCGGCCGTTCTCGTCGCGCCCGCCGAAGAACATCGCGAAGTTCGCGAGCGCCGAGATCGCGCCGGCCATGGTGGCCGAGATGGTCGAGATCAGGATGTCGCGATGCTTGACGTGGGCCAGCTCGTGCGCCATCACCCCGCGCATCTCGCGTTCGGACAGCACGCGCAGGATGCCGGTGGTCGCGGCCACCGCCGCATGCTCGGGGTCGCGCCCGGTGGCGAACGCGTTCGGCGCGGCCTCGTCGATCAGGTAGACGCGCGGCATCGGCAGATTCGCGCGCGTGGCCAGCTCGCGCACCATGCGATAGAACTGCGGCGCGGTGCTCTCGTCGACTTCCTGCGCGTTGTACATGCGCAGCACCATCTTGTCCGAGTACCAGTACGAGAAGAAATTCATGGCGAGCGCGAACAGCAGCGCGATCATCATGCCGCGCGAGCCGCCGATCATCCCGCCGATCACGATGAACAGGGCCGTGATCGCGGCCATCAGCATCGCCGTCTTGACCCAATTGAACATAGTCCACTCCTTGAGACCGTAACCACACTCGGCGGCATCCCAGTCGTGCCGCCAAGCGATTGTAAGCGAATCGTTAGATAAGGGCGTGTCGGAAAAATTCAATATCTCGAAATGACGAAACGCGTGAGTGACAGAACGCGTATCGACACCGCCTCAGCGCTGGGTCGCCGCAGCCAGCCGCAGGCCGAGGCCCACGAAGGCGCTGCCGACCAGGCGGTCGAGCCAGGTCTTCAGCGCGCCGTTGCCGGCGAAGCGCCGCGTGACGGTGCCGGCCACCCAGGCCACCACCAGGCTCCAGATCAGGCCCTGCAACACGAACACGCCGCCCAGCGCGAGGAACGCGAGGGTCTTGTGCGCGCTGTCGGCCGCCACGAATTGCGGGAAGAACGAGATGAAGAACAGCACCACCTTCGGGTTCAGCACGTTGGTGGTGACGCCCTGCACGAACAGTTGGCGCAGGGGGCGCGCCGGACCGGCGGCAGCCGGTGCTTCGGAAGACGCCGGCGTCGCGGCGGGCCGCGACAGCACCAGCTTCACGCCGAGATAGATCAGGTAGGCGGCGCCCGCGTACTTGACGGCCGTGAAGGCCAGCGGCGAAGCGGCGATCAGCGCGGTCAGGCCGAACGCGCAGGCCAGCGTGTGGACGCCACAGCCGGCCGCGATCCCGAACGCCGAGACGATGCCGGCGCTGCGACCCTGCGCGACGCTGCGGCCGACGATATAGGCGGTGTCGGGGCCGGGCGTGACGTTCAGCAGGAACACGGCCAGCACGAAGAAACCGAAATGGGTGATGCCAAGCATGGGGGACCTTCGAAACCGCGGCGGGGACAGCAGGCATTCTACGCGTCTCGTCGCGCGGGCGGCAGCGCTTGGGGCGGAACCTCGGCGGCGGCATTCGCGGCGATCGCGACGCCGCGCGGCGAGGCGGCACCGGAGCGGATCGCACGCCGCCCGAAGCGCCGCGCAATCGCCGCCGGCTTCAGCCCCGCCCGCCGCTCAGGCCGGCTCGGGCAAGGCGAAACGCTGGCCGGCGGCGAGCGGCGCGCCGGCCAGGAACTCACGCGCGGGCAGCCGCTTGCCGCCCGGTTTCTGCAACTGCGTGACGCGCAGCGTACCGCTGCCGCAGGCGATCAGCACGCCTTCGGCGCCAGCTTCGACGATGGTGCCGGGCTCGGCCGCGCCGCGCGCGGCCACCGCCTCGGCGGCCCACAGCTTCAGCACGCTGCCGTCGAGCGTGCCCGCGCCGCCCGGGAACGGATCGAAGGCGCGGATGCGCCGCGCCAGCACCTCGGCCGGCTCGCGCCAGTCGAGCGCGGCCTCGTGCTTGCCGATCTTCTCGGCATAGGTGATGCCCTCGGCCGGCTGCGGCGTGGCGGCGAGCTTGCCCTCGCGCTCGAGCTTCACCAGCGCCTCGACGATCAACTGCGCGCCGAGCGTCGCGAGCTTGTCGTGCAGCGACGCGGTGGTGTCATCCCCGGCGATCGCCACGCGCGCCTCCGAGATCATCGCGCCGGTATCGAGCCCCGCATCCATCTGCATCAGCGTGACGCCGGTCTCGGCGTCGCCGGCCTCGATCGAGCGGTGGATCGGCGCGGCGCCGCGCCAGCGCGGCAGCAGCGAGGCATGGATGTTGATGCAGCCGTGGCGCGGGATGTCGAGCACTTCCTGCGGCAGCAGCAGCCCGTAGGCGGCCACCACCATCACGTCGTGCGGCGTGGCGTTCAGCGTGTCGAGCGCGGCGCCCGCCTCGGCCGGGAACTTGCCGTTGCGGCGCAGCGAGGGCGGCTGCGCGACCGGCAGGCCGTGTTCGAGCGCGTACTGCTTGACCGCGCTGGCCTGCAGCTTCATGCCGCGCCCGGCGGGTCGGTCGGGCTGGGTCAGCACCAGCGGCACCGGGAAGCCGGCTTGATGGATCGCGGCCAGCGCGGCCGCGGCGAATTCCGGCGTGCCGGCGAAGATGACGCGCAACGAATGGCTCATGGAGGATCGGTCCGTCACGCGCGTCACATCGCGCGTTCGAGTTTCTTCATCTTGCTCTTGATGCGGTTCTGCTTGAGCGGCGAGAGGTACTGGACGAACACGCGGCCCATCAGGTGATCCATCTCGTGCTGGATGCAGACCGCCAGCAGCCCCTCGCACTCGAGCTCGAAGGGCTGGCCGTCGCGGCCCAGCGCGCGCACGCGCACCTGGTCGGGCCGCTCGACCTCGTCGTAGACGCCCGGCACCGACAGGCAGCCTTCCTCGTAGACCTGCTTGCCGTCGCTGGACCAGACGATCTCGGGATTGATGAAGACCTGCAGCGCGTTCTTGTCCTCGGAGGTGTCGATCACGATCACGCGCTCGTGCACGTCCACCTGGGTGGCGGCCAGGCCGATGCCGGGCGCGGCGTACATGGTCTCGGCCATGTCGTCGACCAGCTTGCGGATGCGATTGTCGACCACGTCGACGGGCTTGGCCACCTTGTGCAGCCGTTTGTCGGGGTAATGCAGGATGTTCAGAAGCGCCATGATGTTTCGATTCGGAAAGCGGTTGGGGCGGGCGGACCGGCCATTCGGCCGACTGGCCGCGCCGTCGCGATAGCCGGAAGATGAGGCTGCAATCGCGCGATATCCAGCGCGCAGCCCAACGCGGCGGGCCGGTGCGCGCGATCGTTCGTTTTATTTCGAATGGCGAAAATTCTAGCATGGCGGCTTGCGCGTCGCAGGCCGTGGGCCGGGCGGGGCCGATGAGCGCGGCCGTGCCCGCGCGCGCGACGCTGCTTGCCTGGTTGCATCTGGCATCGGTGCCGGGCCTGCCCGCCGCGGCCTGCGAGGCGCTGCTGCGCGCCTTCGATTCGATCGAGGCGCTGTTCGGCGCCGATCATGCGCGGCTCGCGGCGCTGGTTGGGCCGGCCGCCGCGCGTATCGTGCTGGGGCCGCGCGGCGCGGGCTGCGAGGCGGCCGCCGATGCCGTGCTCGACTGGCTCGCCACGCCGCTCGCCCGCCTGCTCACACGCCACGATCCCGCCTACCCGCCGCGCATCGCGATGCTCTACGATCCGCCGCCGCTGCTATATGTAAGAGGCGACCCCGCCTGGCTGCAAGCGCGCGCGGTGGCGATGGTCGGCAGCCGGCTCGCCACGCCGCAGGGCCGGGCCGATGCCGCCTATTTCGCGCGCCGCTTCGCCGACGCCGGGCTGGCGGTGGTGTCGGGGCTCGCGCGCGGCATCGACGCTGCCGCGCATCGCGGCGCGCTGGAGGGCGCGGCCGGCACCGTCGCGGTGGTCGGCACGGGGCTCGATCGCGTCTACCCTGCCGCGCATCGGCAACTCGCCCGGCAGATCGCCGAGCACGGCGCGCTGCTGTCCGAATGGCCGCTCGGCACGCCGGCGCGCGCCGCCAACTTCCCGCAGCGCAATCGCCTGATCGCGGCGCTCTGCGAGGGCGTGCTGGTGGTCGAGGCGGCGCCGCGCTCGGGCTCGCTGATCACCGCGCGCCTGGCCAACGAGCTGGGCCGCGACGTGTTCGCGATCCCCGGCTCGATCCATGCCCCGCTCTCGCGCGGCTGCCATGCCCTGATCCGCGACGGCGCGACGCTGGTCGAGACGCCGGCCGACGTGCTGGTGGAGCTCGGCATCGCGGCGGTCGACGTCGATACGATGGCCCGTGAAGCCGAAGCGGCAGGCACTCGCTCCGCCGCGAAGCGCAGCCGCCATGCCGAAGCTCACGATTGCGCCACCCGCGATCCAGCCCATTCGCGAGACCGCCCGGATCTGGAATGCACCGACGAAGACGCATCGCCCCGCCACCTCGACGGCGGCGCCGATCACCTCACGCCGGCCGGCGGTGCCGCCCGGCAAGGCGCCCCCTTACCGCCCGAGGCGCTGGCGCTGCTCGACGCGCTCGGCCACGGCCCCGTGCCGGTCGACCTGCTGGCCGTGCGCGCCGGCATCGCCGCCGACGCCCTGCCGCACCTGCTGCTGCGGCTGGAACTGGCCGGCCGCGTGGCGAGCCTGCCCGGCGACCGCTACCAGCGGCTCGACACGCCCGCCGCCGCACCCGCCACGCCCCCGGCGCATGCCGTGCTACATTCCGGCGATGCGGGGCAACCCGCGCCACCGCCATCCAGCAAGGAACCGTGATGCCCGCGCTGAATCTCGATACCGACGCCGATCGGATCGCCGAGCGCCTCCGTGATCCCGACGCGCTGCTCGTCGCCTGCCTGTGCGCCGAATGGTGCGGCACCTGCCGCGACTACGACGACACCTTCGAGCGGCTCGCCGCCGCCCATCCCGAGGCCTGCTTCGTGTGGATCGACATCGAGACCCATGCCGACCGCCTCGACGATTTCGACGTCGAGAACTTCCCGACCATCCTGATCGAGGACGCCCACGCGGTGCGCTTCTTCGGCACGGTGCTGCCGCACGCGGGCATCGTCGAGCGGATGCTGAGCGATCTGAGCGCGATTCCCGGCGTGACCCACGCGCCGAAACTGCGCAACCTGCTTGACGTCGCCGTCTGACCCCGAAGTCGACATGCCGGCCTGCCGCGATCGCTCATACCGCCGAGGCCCGCGCCACACGGCGCTTCGGCAGGCTTGCCGGCGCTTCGGCCCCCACTTATGATGGGCCGCTTTTTACACGAGCCGGGTGACGACCCGGCGCCGTGTGCTATAAAGCCGACGTAAAAGGGCCGTCAGACGGCCATCCGGTCTATCCAACCCACTCGAGTCATGTCCAAAGCACTGATCATTGCGGAAAAGCCCTCTGTCGCGAACGATATCGCGCGCGCCCTGGGCGGCTTTACCAAGCATGACGAATACTTCGAAAGCGACGACTTCGTCCTGTCGTCCGCGGTCGGCCACCTGCTCGAAATCGCCGCGCCCGAGGAATACGAGGTCAAGCGCGGCAAATGGAGTTTCGCGCATCTGCCCGTCATCCCCCCGCATTTCGACCTCAACCCGATCGCAAAAAGCGAATCGCGGCTCAAGGTGCTGACCAAGCTGATCAAGCGCAAGGACATCGACCGCCTCATCAACGCATGTGACGCGGGGCGCGAGGGCGAGCTGATCTTCCGCCTGATCGCGCAGCATGCGAAGGCCAAGCAGCCGGTCCAGCGCCTCTGGCTCCAGTCGATGACGCCGGCCGCGATCCGCGACGGTTTCGCCAAGCTGCGCAGCGACGCCGACATGCAGCCGCTGGCCGACGCCGCCCGCTGCCGCTCGGAAGCCGACTGGCTGGTCGGCATCAACGGCACGCGCGCGATGACCGCCTTCAACAGCAAGGGCGGCGGCTTCTTCCTGACCACCGTCGGGCGCGTGCAAACGCCGACGCTGTCGATCGTGGTGGAGCGCGAGGAGAAGATCCGGCGCTTCGTGCCGCGCGACTACTGGGAAGTGCGCGCCGAATTCGTCTGCGCCGGCGGCTTCTACGAAGGCCGCTGGTACGACCCGAAATTCAAGCGCGACGAGCACGATCCCGAGAAGCGCGATTCGCGCCTGTGGGCGCTGCCGGCGGCCGAAACCATCGTGGCGGCCTGCCGCGGCCAGATCGGCGTGGTCAGCGAGGAATCCAAGCCCTCGACCCAGCTCTCGCCGCTGCTCTACGACCTGACCAGCCTGCAGCGCGAGGCGAACAGCCGTTTCGGCTTCTCCGCCAAGAACACGCTGGGCCTGGCCCAGGCGCTGTATGAAAAGCACAAGGTGCTGACCTACCCGCGTACCGACGCGCGCGCGCTGCCCGAGGACTACCTCGGCACCGTCATGCAGACCATGGAGATGCTCAAGGAGAGCAACAACTACCTGCCGCACGCCAAGCAGGTGCTCGACAAGGGCTGGGTCAAGCCGAACAAGCGGATCTTCGACAACGCCAAGATCAGCGACCACTTCGCCATCATCCCGACCCTGCAGGCGCCCAAGGCCCTGTCCGAGCCGGAGCAGAAGCTCTACGACCTGGTGGTCAAGCGCTTCCTGGCGGTGTTCTTCCCGGCGGCCGAGTACAAGGTCACCACCCGCATCACCGAGGTGGCCGGCCATCACTTCAAGACCGAGGGCAAGGTGCTGGTCGAGCCGGGCTGGCTGCAGGTCTATGGCCGCGACGCCGAAGGCGCCGACGCCAACCTGGTGCCGGTGCAGAAGGACGAGAAGGTCAAGACCGACAAGGTCGCCGCCCACCAGTTGGTGACCAAGCCGCCCGCGCGCTACTCGGAAGCCACCCTGCTGTCGGCGATGGAAGGCGCCGGCAAGCTGGTCGAGGACGACGAGCTGCGCGAGGCGATGGCCGCCAAGGGGCTCGGCACGCCGGCCACGCGCGCGGCCATCATCGAAGGCCTGCTCGGCGAGAAATACCTGATCCGCGAAGGCCGCGAGCTGATCCCGACCGCCAAGGCGTTCCAGCTCACCACCCTGCTGCGCGGCCTCGGCGTGAAGGAATTGACCGCGCCCGAGCTGACCGGCGAATGGGAATACAAGCTCTCGCAGATGGAACGCGGCAACCTGCCTCGCGATACCTTCATGCAGGAAATCGCGCGGATGACGCAGACCATCGTCAAGCGCGCCAAGGAATACGATTCGGACACGATCCCGGGCGACTACGCGACGCTCCAGACGCCGTGCCCGAATTGCGGCGGCCAGGTGAAGGAGAACTACCGGCGCTTCGCCTGCACCAAGTGCGAGTTCTCGATCTCCAAGATCCCGGGCAGCCGCCAGTTCGAGATCCCCGAGGTCGAGGAGCTGCTGCAGAAGAAGGAAATCGGCCCGCTGTCGGGCTTCCGCAGCAAGATGGGCCGGCCGTTCTCGGCGATCCTCAAGCTGTCCTTCGACGACGAGACCAAGAACTACAAGCTCGAGTTCGATTTCGGCCAGGACCAGGGCGGCGAGGATGGCGAGGCGCCCGACTTCTCGGCGCAGGAGCCGGTGGGCGCCTGCCCGAAGTGCGGTGGGCGCGTGTTCGAGCACGGCATGAGCTATGTCTGCGAGAACTCGGTGGCCAACCCGAAGACCTGCGACTTCCGCTCCGGCAAGGTGATCCTGCAGCAGGAGATCGCCCGCGAGCAGATGGCCAAGCTGCTGTCGGACGGCCGCACCGACCTGCTGCCGAACTTCAAGTCCTCGCGCACCGGCCGCAACTTCAAGGCCTTCCTGGTCAAGCAGCCCGACGGCAAGATCGGCTTCGAGTTCGAGAAGAAGGAGCCGAAGCCGGGCGCCGCCGCCAAGAAGACCGCGGCGAAGAAGACCGCCGCGGCCGCCAACGAGGACGGCGCCGGTTCGGATGCGGCCGAAGCCGCCGTGCCGGCCAAGAAGACCGCCGCCGCGAAGAAGGCGCCGGCCGCCAAGAAAACGGCTGCGGCCAAGAAGGCGCCGGCTCGCAAGACCGGTTCGTGACGAGGTAGCGCGGGGCGGCCCTTCGTGGGCTGCGCCGCGCCGTCTCGGGCGAAGCGATCCGCAAGACGCAAAAAGCGCGCTGTCCTCACGGACAGCGCGCTTTTTTGTGTTCGGCGCCTACGGCTTAGAGCGGCGTCGGCGCGGTCACGCGCTGGCGATTCTTCGGCAGCGGCGCCGGCATCGACGGGCCGGCCGGGCGCGAGCTGCCTTGCGGCGCTGCAGCCAGGTCAGACTGCGACGGCGGCTGCAGGCCGCTGCCGGCCCACTGCTCGCCGAGCGCCGTTTCCGGCGAATGGCTGAAGTGTTCGACCAGGTGATCGATGAAGGTGCGGACCTTGGCCGGCAGGTGGCGACGGCTCGGGTACGCAACGTTGATCTCGACCTGGGGCAGGCGATAGTCGGGCAGCAGGCGCACCAGCTTGCCGCGTGCCGTGTCGCCGCCGATCAGGTAGCTCGGCAGCATCGCGATGCCCATGCCGAGCAGCGCGAACTGGCGCAGCATCTCGGTATTGTTGGCGACGATCACATTGGTCGGCCGCACCCGCACTTCGCCGTCCGGCCCCGTGAACACACGCTCGTCGCCCCAGTATTCGGAGGGCAGGCTCAGCGAGGGGTGCTCCATCAGGTGCTCGGGATGGGTCGGCACGCCATGCTGCTCCAGGTAGGCGGGCGTCGCGCAGACCGTCATGCAGCCGGTGGTCAGGCGCCGCGTGACGATGCTGGCGCTGCGCATCTGCCGCGCGATCACCACGCCGACGTCGAAGCCTTCCTCGACCAGGTCGACCTGGCGGTCAACGAGGGTCAGGTCGGGAATCACCTTGGGATAGCGCTGGGTGTAGGTCTGCAGCACCGGCGCGAGGTTGTGCAGGCCGAACACGACCGGCGCGACGATGCGCAGCGTGCCGACCGGCTCATGATTGCGCGCCACCACCATCTGCTCGACGTCCTCGAGCTCGTCGAGGATCTGGCGGGCACGTTCCAGATAGACCTGACCGGATTCGGTCAGGGAAAGGCTGCGCGTGGTCCGGTTCAGCAGGCGCGTGCCGAGCCGACCTTCGAGGTCCGCGACATGGCGCGTGGCCACGGCGTTCGAGATATCCATCGCACTGGCCGCTCGCGCGAAGCTGCCCAGATCCGCCACCTTGACGAACACTCGCATCGACTGCAAATGATCCATAACCACTCCCGCCGCTGTGCATTACAGCTTCAAAATTGTGTAGCAAATGCGTAATTCTCCTACGACAGCGGATTTGGTGCAGAGTTGCCGTCAGAGTGTGGGAAATCCACAAAAAATGTTCGCCCCAACCTGGGCTTACGCCAGGATTCATCTAATTATTCTGATCATAGAAACAATAGGCTCCAAATACGCCCATTCTCTACGCCAGCTCAACGGTGGCCGGCATTGCGTCCGATCAGCGATCGACGCGATGGCGCCGGGTGCCCCGTAACAAGCTGTTAAAAAGCGATACACCTGCGCCGCCGCCGTCATAAGATCATGGCGGCCCCGCCGTGCGGGCCGCCGGCGCGCCTTGTCGCCCGGTGCTTTCCGTCTTTCGTGCCGCTTCCGAACCCTTCATGAAAATAGCCATCCTCGACGACTATCAGGACGCCGTCCGCAAACTCAACTGTTTCGAGTTGCTCGCCGACCACGAGGTTAAGGTCTTCAACAATAGCGTGCGCGGGCTCGGCCAGCTCGCGAGCCGCCTCGCCGAAATCGAGGCCCTGGTCCTGATTCGCGAACGTACGCATATCACCTCGCAACTGCTGGCAAAGCTGCCGCATCTTCGCATGATCAGCCAGACCGGCAAGGCTTCCAGCCATATCGACATGGCCGCCTGCACCGAGCGCGGCATCGCCGTGCTGGAGGGCACCGGCTCGCCGGTGGCGCCGGCCGAGCTGACCTGGGCGCTGATCATGGCCGCCCAGCGCCGCATCCCGCAGTATGTCGCCAACCTCAAGCAGGGTGCCTGGCAACAATCGGGCCTGAAGACCTCGGCGATGCCGCCCAACTTCGGCCTCGGCCAGGTGCTGCGCGGCCAGACGCTCGGCATCTGGGGCTACGGCAAGATCGGCCAGATGGTGGCCGGCTACGGCAAGGCCTTCGGCATGAAGGTGCTGGTCTGGGGGCGTGAGCATTCGATCGAGCGCGCGCGCGCCGACGGCCACGACACGGCGGCCAGCCGCGAGGCCTTCTTCGAGGAAGCCGATATCCTCACCCTGCATCTGCGCCTGAACGACGAGACGCGCGGCATCGTCAAGCAGGACGACCTGATGCGCATGAAGCCGACCTCGCTGCTGGTGAACACCAGCCGCGCCGAGCTGCTCGAGGACAGCGCGCTGGTCAATGCGCTTGCCTACAACCGGCCGGGCATGGTCGCCATCGACGTGTTCGAGAGCGAGCCGATCCTGCAGGGCTACAGCCTGCTGCGCATGGAAAACGTGATCTGCACGCCGCATATCGGCTATGTCGAGCGCGAGAGCTACGAGCTGTATTTCGGCGCCGCGTTCCGCAATATCCTCGCCTTCGATTCGGGCGACATGTCGAGCGTGGCGAACCCCGACGCGCTGGTCGGCGGGCGCAGCCGGCGCGCCTGAGCGCCGCCGGGCAAAGGCATGGCGGCGCCTTGCGCGCCGCCGCCCGTCTCTATCTTTCCGCCGACCGAAGCCTCAGGACGCGACGCTTTCGCGCCGCGCCTGCGCAGCTTCCGTTCCCATCGCGGCGACGAATTCCTCGCCGTCGCGGCGGCCGAGATCGTAGGCGTGCTGCATCTGGCCGGGGCTCGTGTAGTCCCAGCTCGAGATCGGCACCTTGGCCGAAGGCTGCACGTAGAGGCGCGTCTGCTCGCCGTGCGCGACCGTGAAGCGCTGCGGACGCGGATAGCGCCGCGTCACCATCACCAGCACCCTGCCCGGCGTGGGATCGAGCGCGCCGACCGGCACGTTGTCGACCATCCCGCCATCCAGCACCGGCCGCCCCGCGCGACGCAGCACCGGCGTGAACGGCGGCGTGCACGAGGACTGCAGGATCAGGTCGGCCAGCTCGTCGACATGGGCGCAATCCTGGGCGCGCACGAACTCCGGGCGAAAGCCGAGCGACTGGCCGAGCGTGGGATGCAGCGTCTTGCGGATGTATTTCTCGATGTTGTAGGCGATCAGGCCCGCCGCCACCGCGCTGCGCGCGCCGAGCCAGCGCGGCACGTGCGATACGCCGATGCGGATTTCCGGCGCGTCGGCCAGCTGGGTGAAGCGCTCGCCGTAGATATCGACCAGCGCCTGCCGATAGATCCGGTAATGCGGGAACACCGGCTTGCCGCGCAGCAGGTTGCCCCAGTAGGCGTTCCTGGTGTTGCCGCGCAGGGCGTCCAGGTAATAGCGCATCACCCATTGCGAGTCGCTCGTATAGAGCATGCAGGCCGTGGCCGCGCCGGCCGAGATGCCGGTGATCACGCGCGGACGGATGCCCAGCGCCGGTTGCGCGACGTCCCAGAAACCCGCCTGCCACCAGCAGCGGTTGCCGCCGCCGGCGAATACGACCTGGTCGAACATGGACTGACTCTCTTTCTCTCTTCGTTTGTGTGGCTGGATTGCCGTGCCGCGGCTCAGTTGACGAGCGCGTAGGTGGAAGTGGCATGCACCGCCATCCGCCCTTCGTCGTCGAGCACCTCGATCTCGCCGAACACGAGGTTGCGGCCCATGCGCAGCACGCGCGCCGTGACCAGCAGGTCGCCGCAGCGGACCGCGCGCATGAAGCTGGTGTTCAGCGCGACGGTGGTCATCGGCCGGAATTCGCCGAGCTTCACCGAGATCGCGGCGAGCATCGCCGTGTCGGCCGCGGCCATGAACACCTGGCCGCAGATCACACCGCCCGAATGCCGCAACTCGCCCGAGAACGGCAGGCGCAGCGTCACCGCCTCGTCCGATACGGCCACCGGCACCAGCCCGAGCGAGCGCACCCAAGGCGCAAGCAGCCGATCGAGCAGTTCGCGAACCGCGTTCTCGTCCATCGTGGAATCCTCGGCAGGGCCGCGCGAATGCCGCACGGCGGATGTGGGCGTCATCATACCGGGAGCGTCGAGGGCTCGACGTTTCGTGCGCCGAGGAAGGCCTCGGGATGGGGTGGAGAACTTTTTGAAGAAAAAAGCGAGAAAGGGCTAGACACGGGGCAGAAGCTCGTGCATAATCTTTTTTCTGTTGGGGGCGTTAGCTCAGTTGGTAGAGCAGCGGACTCTTAATCCGTAGGTCGAGTGTTCGAGTCACTCACGCCCCACCAGGAATTCTCGACAAAAAGCCCAGCCTTCACGGTTGGGCTTTTTGCTTTGCGGTGACCCGTCCTGAAATAGGTTGACACTTTTTCGACGAATCGAAGAGGTGGCAAGTGGGGCAAGGGATCAAGCGGACGCAGCGCGACTACAGCCTGGCTTTTAAATTGTCGGTCGTGGAACAGGTGGAAAAAGGCGAGCTGACCTACAAAGCCGCCCAACTGCGCTACGGAATCCAGGGGCGCTCGACCGTGCTGGTATGGTTACGCAAGCACGGCTTACAGGACTGGGCCAATCCATCCGGCCGTGCGCGCTCAGGTTCCACCATGCCGAAACAAGACGCCAAACCGCTCACACCGGAGCAGCGCATCAAGCAACTGGAGACCCAACTCCGAGAGGCGCAGGAGAAAGCTGCGCTGTTCGAAGCGGTCATCGATGTGTTGCACAAGGATTACGGGATCGCCGTAAAAAAGCCTTCGGGCAGGTCCTCGCGCAAAAGCGAATCGAAAAGCTGAGCGTCGAGCGAGCCTGCCGTTACATGGGCATCAGCCGGCAAGCGTATTACAAGCGCTGCCAAGCCGAAGTGCGTCGCGGCGCGCAAGCCGAGGTCGTAACCACATTGGTCCGAGACGTCCGGTTGCGCCAGCCTCGGCTAGGCACCCGCAAACTTCATCATCTACTCGCGCCTGTTCTGGGCGAGTGTGGCATTAAGCTGGGCCGAGACCGGCTGTTCGATGTCCTGCGCGCTGCGCGGCTGCTGGTCGTGCCGCCTCGGGCTTATCACAAGACCACCCACAGCCATCACCGCTTTCGGCGTCACCCGAATTTGCTGAAAGCCGGGCCAGAGCAAGTCGTGCCTCAAGCGCCCGAGCAGGTTTGGGTCGCTGATATCACCTATCTGCCCACGGCTGGACCCTTCGTGTATCTGAGCGTGGTCACGGATGCGTTCTCACGCAAAATCGTCGGCTATCACGTCCATGACAGCTTGCAGGCCGAACAGGTCGGCCAGGCGCTCCAGATGGCCCTGCGCATGCGTCGCAGTCGCGCCTCGCTTATCCACCATTCCGATCGCGGCATTCAATATTGCTCAACCTATTACCAGGAGATTCACCGGCGTCACGGCCTGCGCTGCTCGATGACGGATGGCTACGACTGCTATCAGAACGCGCTGGCCGAGCGGGTCAATGGCATCTTGAAAGGTGAGTTCTTATTGCATCGCCCCGCCGACTTGGATCAAGCCAAGAAGATGGTCGAACAGTCGGTGCATATCTACAACCATGAGCGGCCACATAGCGCCCTCAAATACAAAACGCCCGATGCGGTGCATCGGGCGTTCTAGCGTCTAATTACTGTCAACCTATTTCAGGACTTGACACGGGATCGATGCAGGTCTTGGCTTCCCGCATTGACCACGTCACCGTGCGCGATAAATCAACGGCAAGACAGTACCGCGACGCCACCGATTTCCTGCTTGTCCGGCAAGGTCGCCGAGTAACCGATCGCGATCAAGGGCTGCGCTGCATCGCGCCCCACGACGATCGACTGCACCAACAATGCCCCAGGAGCCGAAGTACCATTCAACGGCGCCTGTGCGTTCGTCAGGGTGTATTGGTGGTTCGCGAGGTTGATCGACAAGCTCAGATTGTCGAGCGTGCGAGTCCCCAGATCGAGCGTGGCCGAACTTGCCCCGAGCGTCCCGACGACCCCGCCATTATTTAGCGCGACCGAATCTGCGATCAACTGGCTGCACGTCAACGTACCGCTCGTCGCAGACAGAGCCAGAGGCGTGCCGACCGCATAGTGAACGCCTTGCGAGCTGGTATAGGTGTTGCCATCCGTATCCATGGCCTGATTCCATCGCCCGATCGCCACGTCGGTACCGACGCCCTGGATCTCGGTCACAGCGCCATGGTCCATCCCAAGGCAGGCGGTTTCCGCGGACGATGACGCCAACGTCGTAAATGCACCGCTCGCCTGCTGAACTTGGCTCGAAGCAGGCGCATTCGGCGCCGTCATGTTCCGGTTCTTCGAAACCTCACTCGGCAAGCTCGGCACGACGAGCACCGCCAATTTCCCGTTGGTCGCGGCGACCTGGGATGCAGAGCCCTCGTAACTGTACTTACCGTTGGGCCGGCATGCCGCCTGAGCGGATGGCTGCTGCGTGGGCGAAGTCGGCGGCGTCGATTCCGGCGACGTGTCGGTCGACGTTCCCGCTTCATGGCTATTCGATGCACTCCCATTCACATCGATTGCCTGGTCATCGCCGCCGCCACATGCCGACAACGACAGTATCGAGCCCATCAGACCAGCCAGCACCAGTTTCTTCTTCATTTTTATCCCTCGATTATTAAACATACCAAACAAATCAAGCACCCCGATTCGTTCGACTTGGACCAAGTCTCCCGATGCAGGCCCTGCAAGACAACATGACGAACAGCCATATCGCCAGCCATCCCTAAATTAAAGCGAAACACCCGCTCACGCAGGGAATAAGTCATCTTCGACAAGCGGCATTTATCATCGAGGGCACTAATCTCTCAATGTTCGAGACTTTTGAAATCCCCATGGATGGATCGCCACGATAAGGACTGCTCGGCATGTCGACTTCCCCGTCCCACGGGACAAGGGACAAGGGACAAGGGACAAGGGACAAGGGACAAGGGACAAGGGACACTTCCCGTGATCCCCGCCTGTATTCAGGTGGCAGCTAGATTGCCACGCAGCCACATTTTCTTGCAGAAGACATCTTCGATGATCTCCATGCGAGTTAAAGAGTGTCAAATTGTAGCGACGACAAGAGACGTGACGAAGAAAATCATCGACTCAAACATATCGCATCACGACATCTCGAAATGTTTCGATGGGTTCACTCATCATCGCTTTATCTCAAATTCAATAATTTCGAACGATAATCGCCGAGCGAATGACAGCCTTGTGCTGCGTCCTTGCATCAATCTTGCCTTGACGCCAATTCTGACGTCGCGTTTGAAAACCTCGACTGCAGTTACCGATTTACTCATGAATCAGACAAGCGACTGATGCATTCGAGATGAGATGAAACTGATCCAGCCAGCAGATGCACGAAGGCAGAATCCTCCGTTGATCAGCGAGGCGAGCTTGGCTTGATCACAACGGTCATACGGGCAGCGAGATATGCAGGCAGGATCATGCACTTATTTCATTTATTGCATTTATTTCACTTGAGCGCTACGCTTGCTGACGTGTGCGTCAGCAAGCGTAGCGCTCACACCCTTTTGAACCTTGGAGAGAAACGTATGCGCACCGTAGAGCGGATTCGGGAAATGGCGCCGCCGCCGATGACGGAACGCGAACTTGAAATGGCCCGTATTGCACAACACTGCATCATGGAGGCCCTGGATCATTCGCGCGCGGCAACCATCACCCTGACGACAGATACCGGCGAACATCCATCCATCGCGCTTCCGCCCGCATCGCTGAAGTTCATCGGCCAGTTACTCGGCGCCATGAGCGAAGGCAGTCTGATTACCCTCGTGCCGGCGGAGCGCGAATTCACAACCGTGGAAGCCGCCAACTTCCTCAACGTATCGCGTCCGTTCGTGATCAAGGAAATCGAAGCCGGCCGACTCAAACATCGCATGGTCGGAACACATCGCCGCATCGCATTCGAGGATCTCGTCGCCTACGCGCGTCAAATGCGTGAGAAGCAAGCAGCAGCACTGGACCGATTGGCCGCCAATTCCCAGGAACTGGGACTGGATTACTGACATGGCTGGCCACGTACGCTATACGGCTCTGCTCGATGCGTGCGTCCTCTTTCCGATTGCGCTGGCCGACTCCCTCATGAGCCTGGCGACCGCGGGACTTTTTGCAGCCAAGTGGACTCGACGCATCGAGCAGGAATGGATCACCAATCTGGAAGAACATCGACCGGATCTAACAGGCAGGCTCAGTGTCCGACGCGATGGGATGCGGGAGGCGATACCCGATTGGGAGGTGAATGAGCAGGCATGGGCACCACTCGTCGGAAACATGGGCTTGCCCGATCCTGACGATCAACATGTCCTTGCTGCAGCTATCGCCGGTCATGCCGACTGCATCGTGACAGCCAATCTACGGGATTTTCCAGCGGAGATTGTCGGCATATACGGCATCGAAGTCATCCACCCCGACCACTTCATCATCAATCAATGGGATCTGGAGCCGATCGCGGCCATGTCGGCCTTCAAGGCCATGAGGGCTCGGTGGAAAAAGCCAAGCGCCACGCCCGAGGACTTCGCTCAAGTGTTTGATCGAAACGGCTTGCCGGCAACCGCTCAACGCATTCGCGAGGCAGCGGCATTAATCTAGTCGGCCCGAAAGTACGAACCGCTGCACGCGCAACGATCCGCCCTGCCAACCTCACACGCTGAACCGATTCAACGTATAAGCCCGATACGCCGCCACGAACGCATCGAATGACCCGCCATCCTTGCCTTCAAGCTGCGCCTGCTCATCCAGCGACTTCTCCGCGAGCCGCTTCGCCTCATCCGCCGCCCCCGCCTCAAGCGGCCGCGCCCGGAAGTAATCCGCATGCGCCTCGCTCTGCCGCCGCGCGAAGTCCAGAAACGACTCCCCCCGCTCCCGCATCTCGCGCAGCACCCGCGCCGAAGGCGTCGACTCCGGATCATCGAGCTTGACGCGCTGCGCCGCCACCGCGCGCGTATGCACGTCATCTCCGCGAATCTCATCAAGCACGCGCGCCGCCGCCTCGATCTTCACGAACACTTCCTCGGCCCAGTCGCGCATCGAGATCGCCGCGCCGTCGCGCACCAGTTCCAGCCCCGGCTTGCGCCCTTCCATCGTCACGCGGCCGAAGTTCGCATTGGCTTCGCGATACGCATCGCATTCGAGCTTCGCGCTGTCATCCAGCGCACACACCAGCAGATACGCATCCATGAAGCGCGCCGTGTCCAGCGCGATCCCCGTCGGCTCGAACGGATCGATATCGAGGCAGCGCACCTCGATGTACTGCACGCCGCGCGAGGCCAGCGCATGCAACGGCCGCTCGCCGGAATAGGTCACGCGCTTCGGGCGGATCGTCGAGTAGAACTCGTTCTCGATCTGCAGCACGTTGGTATTGAGCTGGATCCACTCGCCGTCGCGATGCGTGCCGATCGCCTCGTAGGCCGGATAAGGCTCGCTGACCGCCTTCGACAGCGCATCGAGGTAGGCATCCAGCGAGTTGTAGTCCGCCACCAACGCAGCCTGCGCCGTGGTGTTCGAATAGCCGAGATCGCTCATGCGCAGGCTGGTCGCGTAAGGCCGATACAGCGTGGTCGCGTCGAAGCTCTCCAGCGTGCTGTCGCGCCCGCGCAGGAAGGCCTTGTCGAGCGCCGGCGAAGCACCGAACAGATACATCAGCAGCCAGCTGGTGCGACGGAAATTGCGGATCTGCGCGAGATAACGTTCGGACTGGTAATCGACCTCGCTGGCCGCCGATTGCGCGTGCTCGCGCAGGCGCAGCCAGATGTCCTCGTGCAGCGAGTAGTTGTAGTGGATCCCGGCGATGCATTGCATGGTGCGGCCGTAGCGATAGGCCAGGCCGCGCCGGTAGATGGTCTTCAGGCGGCCGATGTTCGAGCTGCCGTAATCGGCGATCGGGATCTGGTCGTCGGCCGGCAGCTTGCCGGGCATCGACTCGTTCCAGAGCATCTCCTCGCCGAGCGAGCCATACACCTCCCGATGCAGCGCGTCGAGCCGCTCGAGCGTGAGCGCGACATCGCGCTCGGCCGGCGTGATCAGCTCGATCAGCGCCTCGGAATAATCGGTCGTCAGTGAAGGATGGGTGAGCGCGGAACCCAGCGCGCGCGGATGCGGCGTCATCGCGATCATGCCGTCGCGCGTCACGCGCAGGCTTTCCTTTTCGATGCCGCGCAGGCCGTCAACCAGACGCTCGCGCGAGGGCCCGGAGGCCAGCACGTCGAGGCGTTGCTGCAGCAAGTCGGTGTGGCTGGAAATCATCTTGTTCGACATGGATGCTAGGAAGCAGGCATGGCGGTTTGCTGCCACGCACACCGCCCGCCGGGATTGACGGTAGCGGGCACTTTAACATCTCGCCGAAAGGCCCGCTTGAGCCGCCCCGGAATCGCGCCAAAGCCAGGCTGGGCGGGGCTTTGCGCGCTGCACCACCGCCCCGCTCCACGCCCGTCGACAACCCTCAGCCGCCGCGCGCGCCGCCGGCACGGTCAGCGATTTCATTCCACAGATGCATCGCCGCATAGGCGCGCCACGGGCGCCATGCGTCGCTGCGCGCGCGCTGGCTCGACAGACGCTCGAGCGCGGGGTCGCGCGCGGCGATCGACTGCATCAGCACCAGGTCGGAAGCCGGCCAGGCGTCGGCGTCGCGCCAGGCGCGCATCGCGATGTATTCGACGGTCCACGGGCCGATCCCCGGCAGCGCCAGCCAAGCCTGCCGCAGCGCGGCCAGGTCGAGCGGCACGCCGGCCGCGTCCACCGCGTCGACCGGCACCTCGCCCGCGGCCACCGCCGCCGTCACACCTTGCAGCGCGGCAATCCGCTTGCCCGGCATGCCGATCCCGGTCAGGTCGCAGGCCGCCAGCGCGGCCGGTTCGGGAAACCACCAGCCGACAGCGGGATGCGGGGGCGCCGCGAGCGGCTCGCCGGCGCGCTGGACCAATCGTCCGATGATGGTGGTGGCGGCCTTGACGCTGACTTGCTGGCCGACGATCGCGCGCAAGGCCAGCTCGAAGGCCGACCAGGCGCCCGGCACGCGCAGGCCCGGCGCCGCGGCCAGCAGCGGCGCGAGCCAGGGATCGCGCGACAGGTCCCGGGCGATCGCCGAGGGCTCGGCGCCGCAGTCGAACATGGTAGAGAGCCGCGCGGCCAGCGCCGCGTCGGCCCGTTGCGCGACCGCGCCCTCGACGGTCGCGACCAGGCAGCAGCGACGCGCATGACGCCGCACCGTCAGCACGCCATGCGCGCCGCGATATTCGATGGCACGCAGGTAGGCGCCGTCGCTGACGGTTTCGACGCCGGGAATCGCGCGCCCGGCCAGGAAGCGCAGCAAACGCGGCCAGTCGTAGGGCGTGCGGAACGGCAGGTCGATCTCGACGCGCGCCGCTCCCTCCGTCGCACCGGCCTCGCTCGCCGACGCGCCCCTCATGCAGCGTCGTCGAGCGACAGCGCGGCCGGCTCGCCCGCCGCGTGCCGCGCCTCGGCCGCGAGCAGCGCGAGCTTGCGCGCCGTGCCCCAGCGATAGCCCGTCGCCGTGCCGTCCTTGTGGATCACGCGATGGCAGGGGATCGCCAGCGCCACGGGATTCGAGGCGCAGGCGCTGGCGACGGCACGCACCGCGCGTGGCGAACCGACCGCCTCGGCGATCTGCGCGTAGCTGCGCGTCTCGCCGTAGGGGATCTTCTGCAGGGCTTCCCAGACACGCTGCTGAAACGCCGTCGCGCTGATGTCGAGCGGCAAGGCGATGCGTTCGCTCGAACCGCGCAGATAGGCATCGATCTCGGCGAGGAAGGGCGCGAGCCGCTCGGGCGCGGCCGCGCATTCGGCATTCGCGAAGGTATCGCCCAGGTCGGCGACGAGCGACGCTACAGCATCGCCAAACGCAATCTTGCAGATGCCGCGCTCGGTCGCGGCGACCAGCACCTGGCCCAGCGGCGTCGACGCGGTCGCGTACTCGATGCGCAGCCCCGCGCCCTTGCGCCGGAACGCCGAGGGCGCCATCCCGAGCTCGCGCGGCACGGCCTCGTAGACGCGCGACGAGGACTGGTAACCGGCATCGACGGCCGCTCGCGTGACGGGCGCGCCGCCTTCCAGCGCATCGCGCAAGGCAGCACCGCGGCGCGCGGCCTGGTACTGGCGCGGCGACACGCCGACCACGCGCTTGAACAGACGCTGCAGGTGGAAAGGGCTGACATGCACGGCCGCGCTCAACTCGGCCAGCGTGGCGCGATCGCTCGCGTCGAGCACCGCGCAGGCGCGCCGCACGATCTCCACCTCGCGCGGCTCGCGCTCGGGCTGGCAGCGCTTGCAGGCACGAAAGCCGGCGGCACGCGCGGCGGCCGGATCGTCGAAGAAACTGACGTTCTCGCGGCGCGGCATGCGCGAGGCACAGGTCGGGCGGCAGAACACGCCGGTGGTCTTCACGGCATAGAAAAAAGCGCCGTCGGCATCGGCGTCGCGTGCGACGAGGGCTTCCCAGCGGGCTTCGTCGGTCGAGTACGGGGTGGGCATGATCGCCTCGCAATAACAGTGAGAACGGGTTCAACTCTACGCGGCGAGCCACCCGCTGCCTGCCGGAATCTTGCTCTGATATTCGGGTGAACTAAAGGGGGCGCCATCGCCCTGGGGATGCCGCATCCCCGCATCTGCAATTAAGCGAAAACTACACCCAAATCCGCCAGCCTTTGCCGCAGCGCGCGATCGGGCCAAAAGGGTGCGACAGAACGACTCTCTGACGATTTTTTGCAGTTGGATTATTGCGCCGCACCATCCCGCTGTGTATAGTTGGAACTGTCTCCTCCATGTCTCCTCCTGATATGGATTAAGCCCGCTCCCCTTGAGCGGGCTTTTTTTCGTCCTGAATTTCTTAGCGACGCCATCCAGGCGAGCCATCGCTTCGACGATTCTGCCCGCATCGGGCCACGCCCGCCGCCCCGCTTCCCCTGCCTGTCACGCCCTTCCCGGCGATCGTCTAGACTCGACGAGTCATTCGACAGGAGATTCCCCACGATGAAACCCCCGATACTCGGCATCGACCACGTGGTGCTGCGCGTCGCCGACATGAAGGCGATGGCGCGCTTCTACTGCGAGGTGATCGGCTGCCATATCGAGAAGGAACAGCCCGATCTCGGGCTGGTGCAGTTGCGCGCCGGCCATTCTCTGATCGACCTGCTGATCGAGAACGCGCCGATCGACCGCGCGGACAGCGGCGTGCCCGGCGCCGGCCGCAACATGGATCATCTGTGCCTGCGCGTCGAGCCCTTCGACGCCGAGGCGCTGCGCGCGCATCTCGCGGCGCATGGCGCCCGGCCGGGCGAGCCCGCCGAGCGCTATGGCGCGGACGGCTACGGGCAATCGATCTACCTGTTCGACCCGGAAGGCAACATGGTGGAGCTGAAGGGACCGCCGCGCGCCGCGGCCGGCTGAACGAGGCGCTTAAAGCACCGACGCGGGCCGGAAGCAAAACGAGGCGCGAAGAAACCGGCCCCGAATCGTGCGTCAGCCCTCGCCGCGCGGCTTGAGCACGGTCCATTCGACCGCGATCGGATCGTGCGTCGCGCTCGAGATCCACACCGTGCCGTCCTGGATCGTGCATTGCAGGCGCATGGTGCGTTCGGCCAGCGCGCCGAGCGCCTCGGCCGTACCTTCCACCAGCGACAGCACGCGCACGTTGCGCAGCCGCTCGACCTTGCCGCGCACGCCCTGCCACCAGATGTCCGAGGTGCGGCCGCCGTAGGCGATCACGTCCACCTCGCCCGAGCGGCCGCTCGCCTTGGCGATGCGGCGCTCGTCGGGCTGGCCGATGTCGATCCAGGCCTCGATCGCGCCGGTCAGGTCCTTGAGCCAGAGGTCGGGCTCGTCGGTATCGGATAGCCCCTTGCAGAACTCGAGCCGTTCGTGCGCGAACAGCGCGAAGGCGACGATGCGCACCATCATCCGCTCGTCCGTTTCGGACGGGTGGCGGGCCACCGTCAGCGAGTGATCGCCGTAGTAATGCCGATCCATGTCGGCAATTTGCAGTTCGGCCTTGTAGATAGTCGATTTGAGCGCCATCGGGGGTCTTGCCGCGTGCGGCGAAAAGTTCGGTCGGGGCGTGGATGATACCGAATGCGCGAGGCCCTCGCCGTGGCCCCGTTTCAAAAACGGTGCGGCATCAGTCTCGACGGGACGCTATGAAGATCGTCTGGTCATACAAGAAAATCCAAAACGCCCGCCGCCCGCAATGCCTAGAATGAAAGCGAGGGTGCCGTCCCGCCCGCCAGCCGCACGGAGGCCATCGTGGTCGAGCAAGTGATCCTGGGCATTTTTCTGGTGCTGCCGCTCGTGATCGTCGCGGCCCTGTTCTCCGACGAGCTGTGGCAGGAACATCGCCGGCGCCATCCGCGCGAGATGCGGCCCGTGCATGCCAGCCATATCGACTGGCGCCATCCCTGGAAACATTGGCGACGCGGGCATTGATCCCGCGCCGACGGCCCGTTCGCTGAACCGCGACGGGCACCGCTTCCTCCCCTCCTCTCTTGCCGCCGCCGGGCGCCAAGGCACGATGCCCTGGCGCCCGGCGCGTTTCGTTCAGCGCGCGAAGCGGATATCGAGCGCGCGCAGGTAGGTCTGCAAGCCCGCGTCCTGCAGCGGAATCACATAGGCCACGTCGTTCGACTCGTTGAAGTGCGCATGCCAGTAGCCCGGCGGCGTCACGAAGGCCATGCCCGGCGTCCAGTCGACGCGCACCGGATCGACGATGTTGCCGGCCTCGTCCAGCTCGGTGCCCACCAGCGTGTACACGCCCGGGCGGCAGGCGGGGATGAAGTCGAGCGCGATCGACTGGTGTCGATGCGGCTTCTGCACGCTGTTGGCCGCGATCACGCCGAACATCGCCCACATCGAATGCGTGACCGTGCGCGTCTGCGGGAAGTGGCGGTTGCCGAGCAGCACGCTCACGCGGTTGCGCAGCGCGGCGCCCGGTGCCGACGCCACCTTGTCCAGTTCCTCCCTGGCGCGCGCGGCCGGGTACAGCGTCGGCTCGAAACGCGGGCTCGCCACGCGCGTGCCGAGATAGTCGAGCAGCGGCGCGTCGTTCACGTAGTACAGGCGCGCGGTGGAATCGGCGCTCAGCGTTGCCGGCGCGCCGCCCGGCAGCGAGAAGAAATCGCCCTGCGCGAAGCGGAACGCGCTGTCGCGCTGCGCCACCGAGCCGGCGCCCTCGAGCACGTAGAACACCAGCGAGGTCGCGTTCGGATCGACGCTGAGCTGCTCGCCCGCGACGATGCGCACGAAGTTCGCCATCAGGTCCGGGCCCGTTGCGGGGTAGTCGCAGCCGAGTTCGGCCGACAGGTCCAGCGGCACGATGCGCGTCGGGCCGCTGTCGTAGAGCGAGGCGGGGAAGCTGCGGTACGGCACGCGCGAAATCAGCTTCGCGCCGATCGGGTTCGCCGACGAGGTGTATTCGAAATACTCGGCGTCGCGCATCGCGCGTTCGTCGTCGAGTTGCAGCGTGGGGGCGGGGGTCTTGTCGAGCATGATGCGGCTCCTTGATGGCGGGGAAGCGTCCGGCGCGCAGGGTCACGGCCGTCGACGTTGGAGCGACTATAGAGGCGCGCCCGGCGCCGACGGAACCGCGCCGCCGGGAAATGAGCTTTGCGCAAAAGGGACAACCCGGCCCCTGGCTTTGCCCTACACTGCATGCGACCCCAACCAGGCGCGCGCCAGCCGACGCGGCCCGTCATCCGCCATGGACTATTTCTCCGCGATCCGCGCCTTCCTGCACGCCGCCGAATCGGGCAGCTTCAGCAAGGCCGCCGACCGCATCGCCGTGAAGACCTCGACCGTCTCGCGCTACGTGAGCGAGCTCGAGCGCGACCTCGGCATCGCGCTGTTCAACCGCTCGACGCGCGGGCTGGTGCTGACCGAAGGCGGCCGCGTGTTTCGCGAGCATGCGCAGGCCGTGCTGGCGGCGCTCGACGAGGCGCGCGAGGCGACGTCCTCGCTGAATGCCTCGCCGCGCGGGCTGCTGCGCGTGACCATGCCGCGCGCCTTCGGCCTGCGCCACGTGATCCCGCACCTGCCCGAATTCACCGCGCGCTATCCCGGCATCGATATCGACGCGGTGCTCAGCGACGAGACCGTCAACCTGATCGACAACGGCATCGACCTCGCGATCCGGATCGGCGTGCTGCCCGATTCGCAGCTGATCGCGCGGCGGCTGGCCATGCATCGGCGCATCGTCTGCGCGAGCCCGGGCTACCTGGAACGGCACGGCGCGCCGGACACGCCGGCGGCGCTCGCCGGGCACGAGGTGCTGCGCTTCCCGCTGATGCCGGACGATCGCTGGTGGTTCGCGGCACGCGCGCCGCGCGACGAGGAGCCGGTCGACGAGCCGATCCCGGTGCAATTGCGCGGCCGCCTGCGCGCCGACGATACCGACGCGCTGCGGCAGCTCGCGATCGCCGGCTGCGGCATCGCCCTGCTGCCGGTCTGGGCGCTCGGCCATGCCTTGCGCGACGGCCGGCTGGTGCATCTGCTGGCCGATTGGGACGTGCAGACGGCGCGAACCGCATCGGCGATCTGGGCGGTTTATCCGCCGAAGAAGACGGTGTCGTCGAAGGTGCGCGCGTTCATCGATTTTTATGCCGATCGATATGCGCGGCAGGTGGATTGGGAAAGCTGACGACGCGACGGATTCAATAAGCGCCTGGCTGGCGCTGCTCGTAGGCGCGCTCCTGGCGCACGCGTTCGTCGCGGATCCGCTGTTCGCGCTGATGCTCGTAGAGCAGGCGCTGGTTGCGCAGCTCGTCCTGGTAATGGCGCTGGGCGCGCAGGTAGTCGTCGTGATCGTTGACGCGCAGGTAGCTCGACGCGTCGGGGCGAGCGCCGTCGAGACGCGATTGGGCCGCGGCCGGCATGGCGGCGATCAACCCGGTGAAGGCCAAGGCGCAGCAGGCGAGCGAAAACCGTGAACGTGGCGACATGCTCGTTTCCCGGTGAAAAGGTGAAGGATCACCGTAGCATTCCCGCGGCGGGCATATCGGGAGATGGCGAAGCGGATTTCGGGGATGCGAAGCGAGAAACTGTACGGGCTAGAGGATCACCTGCCCGAACCGCCCCTTGCCAGCGAACGCGTAGGGCACCTTGAAAGCGGCGCCACCGGCCATGCCTTCGGCTTGCTCGACGATGCGCGGCCACCAGCGCACAAGGGAGTACGCCTTGTCCCAGAATGTGTGGCTCGACCATCCTCGGTCGAGGAAGAACACGATCAAGCCGGCACGACGCAGGGCTTCGCGCTCCAGCCCCTTGTTCAGCTTGTCGTGGGTGACCACCGACCACCCGTCTTCCCTTGCCAGCGCGGCGATCCAGTCCGAATCGGGCGTATTCGGCGGAAACAGGTCCTTCAAATGCACGACGCGATGCCCTGAGTTTTCCGACAAGGCATGCAGCGCTCTGGCCAGAGCAGGCGGCAAGTTGTTGTCGACAAAGAAGTTCATGCGGCGATCAGGCTTTCTTCGAACGCGATGGCGGCATCCACCGATGCCACCGGAACCTCGTAGAGCCTCGCCACCATGTGCCGATCGCCCTCGGCGATGAAGGCATCGTGCAGGATCGATGTCCTCACGGCCCCATCGGTCACGACGGGTTTCCCGAACGCAATCGCCGGGTCAAGCACGACTGCCTTGCTGCGAGGCGTGGGATACCAGCGAGTCGCCACCTGGTCCGCGCCGAACTCGATGCCGCTGTACAGCGAGGGCTCGATGATTCGCCGAAAAGCGTATTGCTTGCGCACCAGGTCGAGCAACTCGGTTTCGCCGGTTTCCTCCATCGCCGAGGCGAATATCGTGCGGCCGTCGGTGCGAAACTGCCGGGAGGTGAAGGGATAGTCAGTGGCGAACAGTTCGCGGGCACGTTGGCTGGCGACGCGGATCGTCTGCAGACTGACGCCGTGTTGTCGAAACGCCCGCACGAACCGAACTTCCAGCAAGTCGTGAAAGCCGATCCCGTCCATCTGCTGATCGAATTCCGTGGCCCACAGCGGTGGAACCTCGACAGGCAGTTCCTTGCGCGGATCGCGATAGGAATAACCATCCAGCCAGCGGCGCAACTCACGGAGCGGAATTCGCGTGAGCAAGGCGGCTTCAGGGTAGGTGTAGAGACCGACGCCCGTCAGCTTCATGCGCACCTCCCTGGAAAGTTGACCGGTCGAACACTTCGCGTACTCGAAAACCACTCGATTCTACAGAATCCCGCCGACAACTTTCGACAAGTCCGCTCGATAAGGCCACCATTTACCCGCCCAGCGCCACCGTGTCGCGGACGCGATATCCCGTGCCAGCTCAAAACCGATAACTCACCCCCGCCATGCCGAAATAATTGCTCCTGGCCTGCACGATCGGGCTGTCGCCGAAGCGCCCGAGCAGGCGAGTCACCCCGCCCGTCGCCAGCACCGACCAGTGCTGCGACACGCTCCAGTTCCAGGCGACCGTCGCCGATGCGCTGTCGATTCCGCCGCCGACCGAATAAGGCTGGAAGCGGCTCGCCGCGGCCTGGGCATCGGTGACGCCATAAAAGGTCTGCCCATAACGCCCCGTGCCCGCATGCACGCTGCTGGTCACCATGATCGTGTGGTGTGCAGTCTTCAGCAGCGGCACCGCGAGGTCCAGATGCCCCGACACGCCGTGCGAGGTATGCGTCACCGGCGTATCGAGCGCGACGCTCAGCTCCGCGTCGCCGAACAGCGTCACGCCCGCGCGCACGCCCACCAGCACCGAGCCGGGGATCCGGCCCATTCCCTTCAGGTAATCCGCGCCCGGCAGGTCGACGCGGTTCTCGTCGTCGCGGCCCGGATCGTAGTTGACGGCGGCCGAGACGAACACGCCATGCGGCAGGTCGAGCCGATAACCGGCGCCATTGCTGCTGTCGATGAAAAAACCATTGCCGAACTTCGCCGCGAACGACGGCGCCGGCACGGCCCGGTACTGCTTGCTGCCCGGGTAACGCGGCGCGACGGCGGCGCCGAGCGAGACCGTGTAGTCGTTGTCCGCATGGGCGGCGGTGGCGAGGGCCAGGCCGGCGAGCGGCACATAGCGACGAAGGCGGCTGAGCTGGCCGAGGCGGCGAAGTGGGAGGCGCACGATGGTTCGATCGAGGTGAGGGAGAGCGCAGTCTAGGAGCCGCCGTGCGCCGAGACTGTCCCGAATCTGCGGGGATTCTGTGATCAATTGTGTTCAAGTGTCCGCGATTGTGCTTTCGCGGCTTTTGCCGCGACCGACGCGGATAGAATCGGCCTGCCGCGCTCCTGCCGCCTTCTTGCCGCCTTCTTGCCGCCTTCTTGCCGCCGCCATGCCGGGCAGGCCGCGGGCATTCCGGGATGACCATGACAGAAGAAACGCTCAAACATCGCGTGCTGCTGATCGAGGACGACGACCGCCTCGCCCAGCTGGTGAGCGAATATCTCGACGGCTATGAATTCGTGGTGACGGTGGTTCGCCGCGGCGACCTGGCCGTGGCCGCGGTGCGCGAGCACCAGCCGGCGCTGGTGATACTCGACCTGATGCTGCCCAACCTGGACGGCATGGAAGTCTGTCGTCGCATTCGCGCCTTCGCCGACATGCCGGTGCTGATCCTGACCGCGCGCACCGACGTCTACGACCAGGTCGCCGGCCTGGAGATGGGCGCCGACGACTACGTGACCAAGCCGATCGAGCCGCGCGTGCTGGTGGCGCGCGCCCGCGCGCTGCTGCGCCGGGCCCAGCCAGCCGGCGCGGCGCCGGCCGCGCCCGAGCTGCTGGTGTTCGGAGAACTGAGGATCTCGCCGCCCAATCGCAGCGTCACCTGGCGCGGCGAGCCGGTCGAGCTGAAGACCGCCGAGTTCAACCTGCTGCTGGTGCTGGCCCGCGCGGCCGGCACCGTGCTGAGTCGCGACGACATCCTCAGGCAGTTGCGCGGCATCGAGTTCGACGGCCTCGACCGCTCGGTCGATTCCGGCATCTCGAAGCTGCGCCGCCGCTTCGAGGATGCCGCTTCCGCCGAGCCGCACCGGATCAAGACGATCTGGGGCCGCGGTTACCTGTTCAGCCCTTCCGCCTGGGACGAGTGAATGCTGCGCCCGCTGATCAAGCTCTACCTCATCGTGATCGTCTGCGTCGCGCTGTCGATCATGTTCATCCAGCTCTCGTTCGACCGCATCTTCTTCTACCAGCGCGTCGCCGATGCCGAGCGCGAATCGCTGAGCACCTACGCCTTCGTGCTCAACGACTACCTGGAACGCCACCCCGGCGCCCAGCGCCAGCTCGCGCTGCGCGAGCTGGCGCAGCACGGCAAGGAAGGCTTCGCCTTCCTGACGATGCAGGAGGCGCGCTCGCGGCTGCGCGGCACGCCGCTGCGCGATCTCGAGGCCGGCCGGATCGCGATCGGCTACGACAGCAAGGATTACTACATGCCGCTGGCCGACGGCAGCGTGCTCCATTCGCATCCCGCCGAAACCTTCGATCTCGACATCCGCATCTACGCCTACCTGCTGCTCGCCTTCGCCACGCTGCTGGCGGTGATGTCCTGGATCCACTTCCACTGGCGCGACCTGCGCCGGCTGCAGGCCGCCGCGCGCGCGTTCGGCGCGGGGCGGCTGTCCACGCGCGTGCTGCTGCCGCGCAAGTCGAACATCTACGAGCTGTCGCGGCAGTTCAACGACATGGCCGAGCGCATCGAGGCCTCGATCAAGCAGCAGCGCGAGATGATGCAGGCCATCTCGCACGAGCTGAAGACGCCGCTGGCGCGGCTCGAATTCGGGCTCGAACTGCTGGCCGCGCCGGATGAGACGCAGCGCATGCGCGAGCGCCGCGAGGCGCTGCGGCACGACGTGCGCGAGCTCGACGAGCTCGTCACCGAGCTGCTGACGATCGGCCGGCTCGAGCAGGGCGCGAGCCAGCTCGCCGCGATGGAGGTGGCGGTCGACGCGCTGATCGGCAGCGTCGCCGGCAGCGTGGCCTTCGACGTGGCCGATCGCGGGATCGAACTCGACGTGTCGACGCGCGGCGCGCCGGCCAGCCACATCTGCGATCCGAAGTTGATCGCGCGGGCGCTGCTGAACCTGATCCGCAACGGCGCGCGCTATGCCGACAGGATGGTCCTGCTGGCGGCGACCGGCGACGCCGCCGGCGCGCTGGTGCTGAGCGTCGACGACGACGGGCCCGGCATTCCGGTGGTCGACCGTGCACGCGTGTTCGAGCCGTTCCAGCGCCTCGACGCGAGCCGCGACCGGCGCACCGGCGGCTTCGGGCTGGGGCTGGCGATCGTGCAGCGCATCGCGCTGGCGCATGGCGGGGAGGTGCGGCTCGAGGATTCGCCGCTGGGCGGGGCGCGCTTCGTGATCACGCTGCCGGGGCAACTCCCGTCGGGAGGGCGATAAGGCGTGCCGTCGAGCTTCGCCGGCACGCTGCCGGATGCCGCCATCTCCCACTCGACCCGCAATTGCCGTCGGGCATAATTCGCTCTTCCTCCAACATGCCCGGAAAAGCGCCATGCCGACGCGAGAGCTGCTGTACACGGAAATCGAATCTCATATCCGCGAGCACGGCAAGGCGAGCTTCGAAATCGGATCGATTCCGATCACGCTCGACCTCTCCCATCGGCACGAACGCTACTACGCCGCATCGCTGCTGCTGGATATCCGCTATCCGCAAGGCGACGTCGACCGGGCCCTGTTCCGCCGCTTCGTCCGGGCAGGCGACCAGGTGCTCGATGCCGGCGCGAACATCGGCGTCACGGCACTCGAGATGCTCGAGGCGGGCGCGCGCCGCGTGATCGCGGCCGAGCCGATCCCGGAACTGTATGCGCGGCTCGCGAGCCTGGCGACGGATCGCGTGGTGCCGATCCAGCAGGCGATCTCGGCCGCGCCCGGCCAGGCGACGATCACCATGTCGTTGACCCATAACCAGGGCTCGAGCCTGAAGGACGAGGTGCTTGCCCTGTTCCCCTCGATCTTCGGCGACACGCACCAGACGCTTTCCGTGGCGACCACCACGATCGACGCGCTGCGTGCCGAGCACGGCAGCTTCGATGTCTGGAAGCTCGACATCGAGGGCGCGGAAGTGGATGCGCTGATCGGCGCCCGGGAAACGCTGGCCCATCGCCCGCCTCATACCATCATCGCCGAGCTGTATGGCGATCTGCGCCATGGCTTCCGCGAGCACCTGCAACAGACGCATCCTCACGGCCATCGCGTGTTCCTGCGCAAGACCGACTACCAGCTCGACTTCGCCGATGTCGATGCCGAACCCGGCGAGCTGCACCACCACACGAGCCCGATGTTCGTGTTCTCGCAGAAGCCGGTTGTTTGAGCCGGCGCTGGAAGGAGCAGGCTCAGGACGCGCGCGGAGTCGGCGCGCGAAATCACGGGGCGACGTCACCGAGCAGCTTCCGGCGCAACGCCGGTGCTCGGGTTCGCGGGTCCAGCCAGATCGAGAAGAAGGCTTTCGCGAACACCGGGTCGTCCACCGCCACACCAGGCTGGCCGTTGCGATAGAAACGCGCGCCCTGGCCGGGCAGATAGACACCACAGAGACTATCGCCGGGCACGACATCATCGAATGCACGCACCATGTCCGCCTGCCAAGCCGCGCGGACTTCGTCCGTCAGCGCGCCGCCGGCCAGCCGGTCGATCTCGTGCATGCCGGCGCCGACCAACTGCTTGCGCGAGAAATGGCGGCGGTAGCTCAGCTCCAGCGCGAACGGCGCATCGAAATCGACCGGCGCCCGATTCGCATACAGGCGCGCGTCATAGAGGCAGATGCCGAGCACGCAGAAATCCCCCGCACCGACCAGCCGCGCCTGCGCCAGTTCATCGACGCAGCCGGCCTGCGCGCCTCGCGCCAGCAACAGCACGAGCGAGGCGAGGCACCAGCCGCGCGATGCCCACGCGACGCTAGGCATCGCGTGCAACCAGGAAGTGGACCACGTCCGTGCGCCCTTCGAGGAAGGCGGCTTCGCAATAGCCCAGGTAGAGGCGCCAAGTGCGGATGAACAGCTCGTCGAAACCCTGCTCGCGTATGGCGTCCAGACGCGCCTCGAAGGCATCCCGCCAGGCCCGCAGCGTGCGCGCGTAATCCTGGCCGAAGGCGAACACCGGCGTCGCGACCAGCGCGGCATCGCGGGCGGCCGCCACGAAACGCCCGGGGCTGGGCAGCATGCCGCCCGGAAAGATCGTCTCGCGGATGAAGTCGCTGGAGGCGCGATAGGCCTCGAAACGCGCGTCGTCGATCGTGATCGACTGCACCAGCGCACGCGCGCCGGGCTTCAGGCAGCGCTGCAGCGTGGCGAAATAGCCGGGCCAGAAGGCCTGCCCGACCGCCTCGAACATCTCGATCGAGACGATCGCATCGTACTGGCCGGCCGCGTCGCGGTAGTCGCACAAATGCACGTGCGCATGATCGGCGAGCCCCTTGCGGGCCATCCGCTGCACCGCGAACGTGTACTGCTCCTGCGAGATCGTCAGCGCGTCGACGCGGATGCCGAGCCGCGCCGCATGTTCCGCGAAACCGCCCCAGCCGCAGCCGATCTCCAGCACGCGCATCCCGGCGCGCAGGCCGAGCGTATCGACGATGCGCTGGTACTTGGCGGCCTGGGCCGCCTCCAGCGAGCGGGCCGGATCGCCGTCGAAGCAGGCGCTGGAATAGGTCCAGCTCGGATCGAGCCACTGCGCATAGAAGGCATTGCCGATGTCGTAGTGCGCGTGGATATTGCGGCGGCTGCCGGCGCGCGAGTTCGCGCGCAGCCGATGACGCAGCGCGTACCAGAGGCGCGCGAGCCGCCCGCCGTCGATGGTCGGCGCGACGGCATCCTGGTTGCGCAGCGCGAGCCTGACCAGGGCCACCAGGTCGGGCACCTCGACCCATCCCGCGCGATAGGCGTCGGCCAGGCCGATGTCGCCGCTGCGCAGGATCCGGCGGCAGGCGCGCCAGTCGTGGATCTGCAGGGTTGTGGCGGGCGCCTGATGCGGATCGCCGAACACCAGTTGCGCGCCTTCCGGCGTGACCAGGGTGAGATGGCCATGCCGCATCCGGCGCAGCAGCGCGAGGAACCATTTCGCGCTGAGCGGTTGCGCGGTTTCGGAATGGGAACGGACATGCAGCAGGTTCATGGACGAGCCTCGTGACGGGAATTCGCCGGCGCCGCGCGGCGGCGGCAGCCGGAAACGGAAGAATCGAATACGGCAGGATCGGATGTGGCCGGCTCGGGCGGCTGCGGCGGCCGGCTGCCGTGGAAGGGCACGCGCTTGCGCGCCAGTTGCAGCGCCTGCCAATGGATGCGCCAGAGCGTGCCGATCACGTCGAATGGCCGGCGCGCGAAGCGCCACCACGCGCCCGGCTCGCGCCGTTCGCGCATCGCGATCGCGGTGCGCAGCAGCAAACCCGCCTCGTCGTGATGATCGATCGCGACGTTCCAGCGGTCCCGGTCGCGCAGCACGCGAAAGCGATAACCGCCGCTCACCGTGCAGAACGGCGAGACATGGAAAGTCTTGCGGCAGTCGAGCACCGTCTCGCCGTCGATCGGCGCGTGTGCCGGCGCGCTGAGCAGGTAGCCGTGCCGCGCGCCGAAGGTGTTGCGCACGTCCGCGTACAGCGCGCGCAGGCGTCCCTCTCGATCGTGGCAGTACCAGAAGCTCACCGGGTTGAAGGCATGACCGAACAGGCGCGGCATCGTCTGGAGCCAGATCTCCCCATCGGCCGGGATGCCGGCTTCGGCCAGGCGCGCGCGCATCCACGGTTCGAGCGGGCTGCCGTCGCAGGGGCCGTAGTCGCGCGTGGCGAGGCCGAGCGGGCGCCAGCGATCGATGCCGAACCAGAACGACGAAGGGCGCGCGAAACGGTCGAGTCGGCAGGCCACCTGCAGCAAGCGATAGCGAAACGCGTGATGCGCGGGCCGCAGGCGCTCGTGCATCACCTGCCCGACCAGCAGCCGCAGGCTGTCGTCGGCCGGCTTCATGGCCGCGCCCAGCTCGGCGCGACGCCGAAATCGCGCGCCACGCGCAGCGCCGACCTGAGCCCGTCCTCGTGGAAGCCGTAGCCGGTCCAGGCGCCCGCGAACCAGGTGCCGCGCTGCCCCTGCAGCTCGGGCAGGCGCTGCTGGGCATCGACGGCGGCCAGGTCGAGCAGCGGATGTTCGTAGTGATAGCGGCCGAGCAGCGTATGCGGCGCCGGCTCCGCCAGCGGATTGAGCGTCACCACCACCGGCGTGTGGAACGGCAGCGGCTGCAACTGGTTGAGCAGGTAGCTGACGCAGACCGGCTGCGCGTCCTCGCCCTGGCGGCGGCTCAGGTAGTTCCAGGCCGACCAGACGCGGCGCCGGCGCGGCAGCAGCGCGGGATCGGTATGCAGCAGCGCGAGGTTGCGCTGGTAGCGGATCGCGCCCAGCACCGCACGCTCCTCGTCGCTGGCGTCGGCCAGCAGGCGCAGGCTGGTCGGCGCGTGGCAGGCCAGCACGATGGCGTCGAAATGCTCGGCGCCCGCCTCGTCGGTCCAGACGATGGCGCCGCCGCGATGACGCCGCACCACGCGCACGCGCGCGTTCAGGCGCACGTCGGGCAGCGTCGCCGCAATGCGCTCGACGTACTGGCGGGAGCCGCCCGACACGGTTTTCCACGGCGGCCGGTGGTTGACCTGGAGCAGGGCGTGGTTCAGGCAGAAGCGCAGGAAGGTGGCCGCGGGAAAACGCAGGACGTCGCTGGCCGCGCTCGACCAGATCGCGGCCGCCATGGGCAGCAGGTAGTGCTGCCGGAACGGCGCGCCGTAGCCGCCGTCGGCCAGTAATTCCCCGACCGAGAAGCGCTGCCGCTGGGCGGACTCGAGATGACGCTCGGCCGATGCGTTGAAGCGCAGGATGTCGCGCAGCATGCCGAGGAAGCTCGGCGAGAACAGGTTGCGCCGCTGCGCGAACACGGTGTTGAGGTTGGTGCCTGCCCATTCGAGCCGGCCTTCGTCCACCGACACCGAAAAGGACATGTCGCTGCCGTGGGTGCGCACGCCGAGCTCGTCGAACAGGGCGACGAGATTCGGATAGGTGCGATCGTTGAACACCAGGAAGCCGGTGTCGACGGGATGACGCTCGCCGTCGAGTTCGACATCCACGGTATGAGCATGGCCGCCCAGGTAGTCGGCGGCCTCGAACAGCGTCACCCGATGCTGGCGCGCCAGCAGGTAGGCACTGGCCAGGCCGGCGATCCCGGCGCCGATCACGGCGATACGGCGGCCTGGCGGCATGGCGGGAACGGGATGGGACATGGACGTCGGGCTCCGTTTGGGATGAGCTGCGTTCGGCGATTTCCTGTTGATACGGATCAGGCGCCGCGGCGGATGCAGATCGGCGCCATCTCGCGTCCTATTCGTTTGCCGGCGGCGAGGCGAAGCCGGGCCGGCCGAGCTGGGCGGGCAGTTGCGGCACGCGGCGGAAGCGGCTGGTGTCGTAGCCCATCGCGTCGAAGCGCGCGAGCAGCGAGCGGTAGGTGGCCTCGTCCATCTCCGGCTCGCGCGAGAAGATCCAACCGAGCGACTTGCCGGGATAGCCGATCAGCGTGTAGCGGTAGTCGGGGTCGACGTAGAGCGTCAGCTGGGAGACGTGGATCGGCCAGAACAGCCGCACGCGCCACGCACCGCCGCCGCTGCCGGGCACCACCGTGTCGAGGAACTGGTAGCGGCTTTCCGGCTGGTCGAAACCGCCGCGTCGGCCGACGAAGGCGTCGTCGATCCGGCCGTCCTGACGCAGCGTCCACTCGGCGCGGCTGGCGACGACATCGCGCTCGGCGAAGTAGGGAATGTTGGCGATCACGTACCAGCGTCCCATGTAGCGCGGCAGGTCGACCGGCACCGTGACCAGCGGCAGCGCCGCGCGCGGGTTCGGGTTCGGCGGGCCACCCGAGCATCCGCCCAGGCCGAGCGCCGCCGCCAGCGCAAGGCAACGCAGAATGGCGCGATACATCGAGCGGGCCGGCTTCATCGGCGCGCCGCCCGCTTGTCGAACAGGTAATGCGCGACGCCCCATTCCTGCCCGGCGCGATAGCCGAACAACTCCGCCACCGCCATGTAGAACATCCGCCAGCGCTGGAACCAGACGGGCGCCTGCGCGCCGTAAGCCTCCACCAGCACCGGCATGACGCGCTCGTGCGCGGCATCGAGCGAGCCCAGCCAATGCTCGGCGGTGCGCGCGTAATGCGTGCCGTCCAGCCACCATTGGCGCGTCACGCGCAGATCGTCCTGGAAACGCAGCAGCAGGTTGGCCGAAGGCATGGTGCCGCCCGTGAAGAAATAACGGGACATCCAGTCGCTGCCGTCGCGAACGGTGAAGTGATAGGCGAGCGAGCGATGCGCGAACAGATGCACGAACAGCCGGCCGTCGTCGTGCAGCCAGCCGGCGATCTTCGCCAGCAGCAGGCCGTAGTGCTTCATGTGCTCGAACATCTCGATCGACAGCACGCGGTCGAAGCGCTCGGTGCCGGCGTCGAATTCGTGGTCGACCACGTTGCCGGTCACGATCCGCAGATTCGTCAGTCCCGACTCGGCCGCGCGCTGCTCGATGAAGGCGCGCTGCCCATGCGAATTGGACAGGCCGACGATCTCGGCGCGCGGATAGCGGCGGGCCAGCCACAGCGAGAGCGAACCCCAGCCGCAGCCGAGATCGAGGATGCGCTGGCCGTCGGCCAGGCCGGCGCGCTCGGCATAGAGCCCGAGCATCGCCTGCTCGGCTTCGGCGAGCGTCTCGCTGCCCGTCGGGTAATGGCAGCACGAATACTTCAGACACGGCCCCAGATGCGCCGCGAAGAAGGCGCCCGGCAGCTCGTAGTGCTGCGCGTTTGCCGCCTGCGTCTCGATCGCGATCGGGCTGGCGCGCAGCTCGGCCAGCAGGGCCTCGAAGGCTTCCGCCTGGCGGGCGCTGTCGCCGGCGTGCTCGTCGCGCAGGCGCTGGCGCAGCAGCGCGCGCATGCCGAGCCGGATCGCCGCGTCGGGCAGCCAGCCGCGCTCGGCGCAGCGCAGGGCGAAACCGTCCGGCGCTTCGGCGCGCGGAACGGCGGACGAATCGGTGGTGACGGCGCTCATGGTCGAGGCTCTCCTGGATCGGTGGAAGATGCGGTGGATGGCCGGCGCGGCGGCCAGGGGATCAGCGCGCTGGTGCGGCGCCGGTATTCGCGATAACCGGCGCGGCTGTGCACCAAGTGCTCCTCCAGCAGCGGGATGCCGGATACCTTGAGCAGCAGCCAGGCCATCAGCAGCGGCGGCGCCAGCGTGGCCCAGCCCCAGGGCCGTCCCAGCGCCCAGGCGGCATAGGCGCACCAGTGCAGGCATTCGAAGAAATAGTTGGGATGGCGCGAGTAGCGCCACCAGCCCACGTCGCAGACCTGGCCGCGTCGATCGGGCCGGGCCACGAAGCGTCGCAGCTGGCGGTCGGCGGCGGCTTCGCCTGCCACCGAGGCGATCCAGATCGCCAGCGCGAGCGCCATCGCGAACCGCGAAGGCGGATCGGCTTGATAAGCCGGCACGAAGAAGGCGATCGCCAGCAGGATCGACACCACCGCCTGGAGCAGGAAGAAGGCCAGCATCCGCCATGCCGCCGATGCGCCCCAGCGCTCGCGCAGCGCGCGATAGCGGTAGTCCTCGGGCTGGCCGTGGTTGCGGCGCCAGAGATGCCAGCCGAGCCGCCAACCCCACGCGCCGCCGCAAACGGCGACGAACAGGCGGTTGAACGCATCGCCCGGCGCCACGACGGCGACGAGCACGGCGACGCCGCCCAGCGACAGCGCCCAGACCGGGTCGATCATCCCCGCATTGCGGGTGCGCAGCTGGACCGCCCAGGCCGCCGTGAAGACGGCGATCAGGGCAAGCAGGACAAGGACGAAAGCGGCGATAAACGACATGCAGGCTCCGGGGCAGGCTTCATGGCGGCTTGAAGCGGATACGGAGCAGCGGGCGCAACGGATGCAGGGAATGCGACGAATCGGCGGATAGCCGCGTCAGGCCGTGATGCGGCGGAGGGCGGGAACGCTGGAAGGAGCAAGGCGGGCCGGCGGCTCGGGCTGCCGGCGCCGCCCCGCGCGGCGTCAGGCGGTGTGAACCTGGCCGGTGGCGATCACCGGGCCGGTCGGCTGGCCGGTGGGCGAGCCGCCCGTCGGCTCCACCGAGACGGCGAGCACCGCCTGGGTCTTGAGCTGCGCCACGATCTGGGGCGGCAGCGACATGGTGGCCGGCGCATCGGACGGGAACACACCGAGCGCGACCGGCTTCGCGCCCGGGGCGATCAACCAGAGCTCGGTCGAGCGATCGGCGGCGATGCTCGGCTTGACCGCCGGCGTGACGATCATCTGCGCGCGCTGCAGGTCGACGGTGGCGGTCCAATGCGCCGTGCCGTCCTCGCGGGCGATGGTCGCGACCAGGTAGGACGGCGCCGAGGCGACCGGCGTGGCCGGCTTTTCCAGCGTGCCCAGGTCCACCGCGAGCAGCGCGACCACGGCAACGCTGGCGCCGATCCCGACCCAGCGCCACAGCACCAGGTTGTTCCACCAGCCCACGCGAGCGGGCGCGGCACGCGGCGCCGACGGCGCATCCAGCCAGCCGAGGTCGCGCTGGATGCGCTGCCAGACGCGCGCGGGCGGTGCCACGGCCGGCACCGCCTCGGCCAGTGGCGCGAGCCGCCGCTCCCAGCGCAGCAGCGTGTCGCGCAGGCGCGGATCGCGCTCGACGCTGGCTTCCAGCGCCCGGCGCTCGTCGGCGTCGAGCACGCCGAGCACGTATTCCGCGCAGCGCAGGTCGGGGTCGAGTTCGGGAGGCGTGGTCATCGCTCGAGGCAGCTCTTGAGCTGGATCAGGCTGCGCCGGATCCAGCTTTTCATGGTTCCGAGCGGCACCTGCCGCCGCTCGGCCAGCTCGTTGTAGGACGCGCCGGTGTAGAAGGCCTCGCGCACCACGCCACGCTGCATGGCTTCGAGCTGTTGCAGGCAACGTTCCAGGCGCAGGCGCTCCTGGCTCGCCTCGGCATCGGCGGCCGGCGTGGGCGCCTCGTCGGCCAGTTCGGCCCAGGATTCGTCGTCGCCGAGCGGCACCTCGCGATGTTGCCGGATCCGGTCGATGGCGCGGTTGCGGGCGAGCGTCACGAGCCAGGTCAGCGCGCCGCCGCGCGTGGCGTCGAAGCTGTCGGCCCGTCGCCAGGCGGTCATGAACGCATCCTGGAGGATGTCCTCGGCCTCGCCCTTGTCGCGGACCATGCGGAGAATCACGCCGAACACGCGCGGCGCCGCCGCGCGGTACAGCGCGGAGAAGGCGGCCTGGTCGCCTTGCGCGACCTGTTCGAGCAGGCTGTCGAGTTCGGGAGAGGACGAGGTACGCCCGGTCGCCGCTTGGGCGCGGTCGACCGGATCGGGGCGCGCTGCATCACCGGACGGTTCGTTCATTCGCGAAGAAGGGCGAGCGCCACCCCGGCGGGATGGTCTGTCGCAATATACCATCGCGAATCGCCATGTCAGCGATTGGCTCAGCGTCAGGTGATGCGAGGGTTCCATCGTCGGGGGCGGGCGTTGTCCTGGGTCTTCCTCGATACGGATCAGGCGCCGCGGTGGATGCAGGCGATTGGAAATCGGGCCGGGCGGATGATGCTGCTGGCGCGACAGTTACTGCCATTGCGCCACGCCGCCATGGCGCGAGCAGGTGCCGGAACGATGCCGGCTGAAGCTGTAGCTGCCGTCGCGACAACGCGCGGTGGCGCCGGCCGGGACTTCGCCGTTGCGTGAGTGCGCAGGGGAATGAACCTGCTCGCCGTCGCGGTTCGTGTAGTGGCCGTGCTCCTGAAGCTGGGATTCGTCAGGGGTTAGCTGGGGCTGGTAGGCGAAGGCGGGCGCGACAAGTACGCCCAGCAGCGCGGCAAGCAGGAATCGTTTCATTGGGGTCCCCCGCGGCGGCTTTGGCCGGTGGTGGTTGGTGCTGGGTCGGGTGGGCCGCGGCACACCTCTCATTTCTCTCTGCAAAAACCTCAACCCGCGGATCCGAGAACAGAGATAACCCGTTGATTTATATATGATTCAAATGAACTTCTCTCTGCAACTCTCTAATTTTTCTTTGCAATTCTCTCTGTCAGCCGCCAACAAGGCGCCGTGTCTGAGCCAGTGTTGGTGATCACTCCATGGCGGCGCAACCGGGTCAACAGGCCACTGACCTTGTTGTATTTTTGCTTGTCATCCAGGGCATCGCTCAGTTTGTCCATCAGTAGTTTGTTGATTTCAGCACGGTTGGCCTGGCCAAACTTCTCTAGGTAGTCGGTCAGTAACTTGGCGTAGAAAGCGTCGTCCTGCGCACGGGTGCGGATGTAGTCGGCTTTGTTTGCTGTTGCCTCCGCCACGGCTGCCGAGACGTGAAAGTTGGGCTTACGCCCTTCAATCAGTTTGCTACGTCGCAAACGAGCAGCGGCTTCGTCCGGGATGGGCAACTTTTTCTGAACGCGATCCAGCGCAAGGATATCCGCCAGCGGTAGATCAGTATTCTGGATCAGCAAACGACTGTAGGCTGGGTCGGTAACGCCACCGTAAATCGTCAGTTTGACTGCGCCGATGTCACTCAGATCATAGTCCGGTAACGGGAAGTAGCGCCGCGCCTGCCCCGCATAGATAGAGTGGATGCCATAACCCATGGTGTCGATCATGTTCAATTCGACCATTGCCTGGGCCAAAGCCGGGTTACGGTACCGGCGTGGTGTCTTGTCGCCCTGGATGTACTCGTCTGGCTGTCCCTCGAAGAAACTGCCTTCATTCTCGAACACCAATCTGTCAGGCAATTCCGTCACCACCACTCGCCCATTGCGGGTGTAATCCTGGTGGGCAAGGCAATTGTGTAGGGCTTCCAACACGATCTTCTGATCGTACTTGGAGACTTCAATCGGCAACAACTCGTCTTGCGGCAGCAACCGAAGCTGAATGTTGCGAATACGCTGATAGAGTCGTGTCGTGCTTAGCAGGAATGGTGGTCCGAAGTGCTCATAGGCCCGCTCCTGGCCTTCCAGCTTCCAGGTCAGTTGCGCTGGATAGGGAGAGAGGCGGAAGGTCGATTCAATCTTGCCGAGCAATAGCAGCGCGGTACGGGTGATTTGGCCGTTTCGCGTGACGCGAGCGCGATCAAGAAAGGTTGGCACCGACCAGCCTTCGACCTCACCAGATTGGAAACGGTTGGCATACTTCTGCGCGAAAGACTCACGCGCTTTGTGTACAGCCGTCTCATCCAGATCATCCAGCGTAGCGCCAGCCACTACCTGTGCCGTCCAGTCTTGCCCTTGGGTTTGGCGGCGGATGTCATCCAGCTTGTCCAGCCCCAGCGAAGTCAGGCTTTCGCCGGCACGAGCGTAGTAGTGGCCTTTCCAGGCAATCGGAATGCCCTGCGGTGCTGCAGGGATCTCCAACATCAGCACACGGCCATCGGCGTGCGCCAATTCATGGATTTCGCGGAAGGTAATGCGAGGTTCCGCATTTTCGGCAATCTGCATCTTCAGCGATTGCAGACGCTCGGATTGAGGGCGATAGTCCGTGCCCACCACGCGGCGAGTCTTGTTGCTCACACCGAACACCAGCCAGCCGCCATCGGTGTGGCGAAGGTTGGCTTCGTTTGCCAGGGCAGAGAAGTACTTGCCTATCTCGTCAGTACTGTAGTTGTTGTCAGCCTGCTTGAATTCAGCCACTTCGTTCTCCCAAGTGGCGATCAGGCTGCTCAGCCGCTGGCTCAAGTCTGGTTGCGTCATCCTCTCTCCTCTGCTGCCTCCATCACTTCGATCAAGCCTTCGACCGTGACTCCCCTTGCTTCAGCACCGGTTCAATTGCTGTGTCCTTACTCTTTTGTGAACCTACTCATTCGAATTCAGGCGGTCAATTTATCAGTCGTGGTGGACAGGCGTCCTGAAAGCGCACCTGAACAGCTCGCGAGCATCCACGCAACTCTGGCCGGCCCACCGCGCCGGCTTACTTCCCGATGCAGAACCGACTAAAAATCACCCCCAGCAGATCATCCGAAGTGAATTCCCCTGTGATCGAATTCAACTGCTCCTGCGCCAACCTCAATTCCTCGGCAAACAGATCGAGCGCCTGCGCATTCTGATCCGCATGATCCGCCGCCTGTGCCAGATGCTCCCGCGCCGCGCGCAGCGCCACCAGGTGGCGCTCGCGAGCGAGATACACGCTTTCGGCGCCCGCCTGCCAGCCGGCGATGCGCAGCAGCTCGGCGCGCAGCAGGTCGATCCCGTCGCCCTGCTTGGCCGACAGGCGCAGCTCGGTGAGATCGACCTCGCCCGCCGCGCCGCTGCCCGGGTGCGCCACCGAGGCCGCCTCGCCGCTCAGGTCCGTCTTGTTGAACACACGCACCACTGGCACACCGACCGGGAAACGCTCGGCGATCGCGCGATCCTCGGCGCCGAGGCCCGTCTGCGCGTCGAGCAGGTGCAGCACCACGTCGGCGCGCTCGATCTCGCCCCAGGTACGCGCGATGCCGATCTTCTCGACCTCGTCCTCGGTCTCGCGCAGGCCGGCGGTATCGATGATGTGCAGCGGAATGCCCTCGACCTGGATGGTCTGCGCGACCTTGTCGCGCGTGGTGCCGGCGATCGGCGTGACGATCGCCAGCTCGGCGCCGGCCAGCGCATTGAGCAGCGAGGACTTGCCAACGTTCGGCTGCCCGGCCAGCACCACCGACATGCCCTCGCGCAGCAAGGCGCCCTGCCGCGCGTCGCCGAGCACCTGCGCGAGCCGCTCGCGGATCCGCGCGAGCTTGCCGCGCGCGTCGGCCGCCTCCAGGAAGTCGATCTCCTCCTCGGGAAAGTCGAGCGTCGCCTCCACCAGCATCCGCAGGCCGATCACGTCCTCGACCAGCGCGTGGATATCGCGCGAGAACACCCCGTCGAGCGAGCGACCGGCCGAACGCACCGCCGCCTCTGTGCTGGCCTCGATCAGGTCGGCCACGGCCTCGGCCTGCGCCAGGTCGAGCTTGTCGTTGAGGAAGGCGCGGCGCGTGAACTCGCCGGGCTCGGCAAGCCGCAAGGCGTGCTCGCGCCCGGCGTCGAGGCAGCGTTGCAGCACCAGCTGCAGCACGATCGGGCCGCCGTGGCCCTGCAGTTCGACCACGTGCTCGCCCGTGTAGGAATTCGGCGCGGTGAAGTACAGCGCGATGCCGCGATCGAGCGCCGCGCCGGCTGCGTCGAGAAAGGGCACGTAGCTCGCGTGGCGCGGCGCCAGCACCTGGCCGCACACGGCACGCATCAGCGCTTCGGCCGCCGCGGCGCCGGCGCGACCGAACGACACGCGCACCACGCCGATCCCGCCGCGGCCGGAAGCAGTGGCAATGGCGACGATCGGATCGGAATCGGTAGCTGGCATCGGGATATGGGATCAGGAAAGGAGGTTCGGACCAGCGTCATGAGGTCGCCGCCGGAACGCCGCATTGTAGCGTGGCCGCCCAGGCGCCACGGGCTCGCGGCCGGGACATGAAGCCGTTGGATGTGAGTGGCAGGCAGGCATCCTCTTTTAGCTCGATTGCGCTAATACCGAGATTCGCCGTCTCACGCATCGAAGCCACGAAATCCGCTCTTACCGCCTATTTACGAGATAATACCGGGCATCGACTGGCCTTTCGGCCAGTACCTCTCAGCGCTCAATGAGATAAATCTTTCGTAGCCGGTTGTTATCGGACGCGAACCCCGATTGCACAATCGGCGCATGCCCAGCCTCGACGAAAAACTGGCGTTTTCGGAACGCCTCAAATTCGCGCTACAGCGCAGTCCGGAGAAGCCCTCGGGAGCCACGGAACTGGCGCTGCATTTCAATCTGCGCTATCGCGGCGCGCAGCCGGTATCGGCACAAACCACCCACAAATGGCTGACGGGCCGCACCATTCCCACCGTCGACAAACTCGTCACGCTCACCGAATGGCTGCGGGTCGACCTGCACTGGCTCCACTACGGCCCGCCGCCGAGCAACTCGGCGGGCACGCCCAATCCCCTGCCGCGCGACGAACGTTACCCGCCCACCGCCGAGACGATCGAACTGGCCAGCAAGATCGAAGCGCTCTCATCCCATCACCGTTACCTGGTACAGGAACTGATCGAGCAGTTCTACGGCGGCGCGACGGGGCGCTGAGCTTCGCATCGACGCGGCGCAATGTCGCGATCAACAGGATTCACCCACTTCGCCCGGGCGGCGCGGACTTGGCCGTTAGTTGCATTTGAGACAAAACCCCTCAGACGGCTATCCACGATCCGGCACATTCTCCTAAACACGCTAAATCGTCGCGGGCCAACCTCATAGCGCCGCAGCACTTCACATGCCGATCATCCCCAACCAGCAAGGCATTTTAGAGATAACGCCGCGCGCATTACCCATCCGAAATCAGCTAAATCGCCACTCATTTGAGATAAATATGGCGCGACCGGTTGTCGCTATAGCCAAGGCTCGCTTGCACAATCTGGCGCATGCCGACCCGAGATGAGAAAACGGCGTTTTCGGAACGCCTGAAATTCGCCTTGATGCGCAGCCCGGAAAAAGTCTCGGGCGCGACCGAACTCGCCCTGCACTTCAACCTGCGGCACCACGGCGAGCACCCGGTCTCGCCGCAGACGGCGCACAAATGGCTGACCGGCCGCACCATCCCGACCACCGACAAGCTCGAGACGCTGGCCGGCTGGCTGCGCGTCGACGCGCACTGGCTGCATTACGGGCCGCCGCCCTCGGTGGCCGCGCGCAACACGCCGAAGCCGCTGCCGCGCGACGAGACATACCCGCCCACGCCGGAGACGATCGAGCTGGCCACCAAGATCGAGGCGCTTTCGCCGCACCACCGCTACCTGGTGCAGGAGCTGATCGAACAGTTCTACGGCGACGCCTCCGAGCACTGATCCGCGCAACTTTCCGTTTTCCGCCACGCATAAAAAAACCGCCCGGCTAGACCGGGCGGTTTTTCTTCATGCATCCAGCTCAGGCCGTTTCCAGCTCGATCAGCTGGCCGCCTTCTTCTTGCCGATGGTGCGCGTGATGTAGTACTGCTGCGCGATCGACAGCACGTTGTTGACCACGTAGTACAACACCAGGCCGGCCGGGAAGAAGAAGAACATCACCGAGAACGCGATCGGCATGAACATCATCATCTTGGCCTGGACCGGGTCCGGCGGCGTCGGGTTCAGGCGCGTCTGCAGGAACATCGAACCGGCCATCAGCACCGGCAGGATGAAGAACGGATCGCGCTGCGACAGATCGTGGATCCAGAGAATCCAGGGCGCGCCGCGCATTTCCACCGAGGCCAGCAGCACCCAGTACAGCGAGATGAACACCGGGATCTGGATCACCACCGGCAGGCAGCCGCCGAACGGGTTGACCTTCTCCGTCTTGTAGAGCTCCATCAGCGCCGCGTTCATCTTCTGCGGATCGCTCTTGAAGCGTTCGCGCAGCGCCTGCATGCGCGGCGTGATTTCCTTCATGCGCGCCATCGACTTGTAGCTCGCCGCCGACAGCGGGAAGAACACGGCCTTGATCAGCAGCGTGAGCAGCACGATCGACCAGCCCCAGTTGCCCACGTAGCCGTGGATCTTCTGCAGCAGCCAGAACAGCGGCTTGGCGATGATCGTCACCCAGCCGTAATCCTTCACCAGGTCGAGGCCCGGGGCGATGCCTTCCAGCACGCGCTCCTCTTCCGGGCCGGCGAACAGGCGCGCCGACACGTCGGCCGACTGGCCCGGCTCGATGGTCTTGACCGGCTCCTTCACGCCCACGCGATACAGCGACGGGTCGATCTTCTCGACATAGATGTCGCGCTTGACGCCCTGCTGCGGAATCCAGGCCGACGCGAAGTAATGCTGGACCATCGCCACCCAGCCGTTGTCGGCCGAGTTGATGTATTCCGCCTTGTTCTTGTCGATGTCGCTGAAGGTGATCTTCTGGAAGTGCTTCTGGTCGGTGTAGACGGCCGGCCCGAGGAAGGTGTGCGAGAACAGCGGCGTTTCCACCGGCGTGCTGTCGCGCACGATTTCCATGTAGACGGTCGGCGTGACCGGGGCCGTGCCGACGTTGTCGATCTTGGTGTCGACGCCGATCACGTAGCTGCCGCGCGTGAAGGTATAGGTCTTCACCACCTTCACGCCGCCCTTCTCCTGCGACTCGAAGGACAGCTTCATGCTGTCCTGGCCGGCCGCCAGCGCGCTGGGGTTGCCCGCCGCCGGCGTGTACAGGTCGTTGTGGTTCGGGAAGTTGCCGCCCGTCACGCCGGTGCGCGCCAGGTAGGTGTGATCCTTGGTGTGGTCGAACAGCGTGACGAACAGGTCGGGCTGCTTGCCGTCGCCTTCCTTCTTCAGCGTCAGCTTCGCCAGCGTGCCGCCGCGCGTGTCGATCTCGCCGTCATAGACGTCGGTCGAGAACTTCACCAGCTGCGCCTGGGCGATCGGCGCGGTGGAATCGGGTGCCGTGTTCGAGGCGGCCGGCAGGGCCGCCGGCGCGCCGCCGGCCGCCGAGGCGCCGCTGCTCGCATCGGTCGAGGAGGCGCCGGTGGTCTGCGTGACGTTCGGGAAGAACATCGACTGGCGTCCATGGGCACGCTGCCAGTTGTCGTACAGCATGACCGCTGACATGAAGAAGATCACCCATAGGACGGTGCGTTTGATATCCATGCGTTGTCTCAGAGTCGATGGGACGGCGCTTCAGCGTCGTGGCTGGCGCAAGGACCGGAACGGGCCGGTGGTACCAGATCGATGCCGCCGGCGGAAAAAGGATGGCAGCGGCACAGGCGCCTGGCGGCCAGGTAGGTGCCGCGCGCGGCGCCATGATACTGGATTGCCTCGCGCGCGTAATCCGAACAGGAAGGGTAAAAACGGCAACGGCTGCCGAGGAAAGGACTCACGGCAGCCTTGTAGAAACGCAGCAACGCGATCAAAACCGTTTGCATAGCAGTCGGCGCCTGCGCGCCGCCATGTGGCCGGACATATCCTCGGGATGCATCCGGCCCGTACCTCGTGGGGAAAGCTCAGTCCGCCGCGGGCTTCGCGGGCCCGCGCCGCACGACCTCGCGCGCCGCCTTGTCCAGCAGCTCGCGGATCTCGCCCTCGCACAACGCGGCGAGCGGCGCGGAAGCCGCGCTCGGCATCGCCTTCGCGTCGAAGCGCGTATGCAGCCGCAGCAGCAGGTCCCAGCCGGCGAACTCGGCGCGCCGCCGGCGAAACGCGTCGCGGGCGAGGCGCTTCACCAGGTTGCGCGTGACCGCGCGCGGCGCGAACTTCTTGCCGATCACCAGGCCCAGACGCGCGTCGCCGCCCGTCGGCTTGCCGTAGATCACGAAGTGCGCGCTGCGCCGCCAGGGCCGCAAACGAAAAACGGATGAGAACTCATCCGTTTTCAGAAGCCGCGCGGCTTTCGGGAAGGTCGCGCCCACCAGCAACGGATCGATGCCGGGGCCTGCGACTGCGTTGCCCGCATCGCCGCGCACGGCACACACGGCGTATCGCCCGCCCTTAGATGGCCAGGCGCTTGCGACCCTTCGCACGACGTGCGTTGATGACCTTGCGGCCACCCGCCGTCTTCATGCGGACGCGGAAACCATGGGTACGCTTGCGACGCGTGACGGAAGGTTGGTAGGTACGTTTCATGTTGCTCTCACTTTGACGAGAATATCGGTAATCAGGGACCGCGTGCCCGATCCTTCAGGCCACCGGGCGAACGCAATCGCCGAAAATCTAGGATTGGTTTTCGCGGAACCCGCTATTTAAACCGTTTTTCTGTGGACGGTCAATACTTTAGGCCCTGCCTCGGCCCCATTTCCGCCTCCGCCCCCGCGATCCTGTGCCCACCCGCCCGATCGCCCCACCCCTGTGGATAACTCCCGCGACGCGCGTTTTTGGCGGTAGAATCTCGCCTTATCTCCAGGAATCCCGCACGCCGCTCCGGCCCGTCCTGTGCCCCAAACCCTTGTGGCACCAGCCTCCGGAGCATGCTCGCTCGGCCGCACCGGGCCTTGTTGCCAATCCGCGACAAGGGCGGCCTCGTGCCGCTGTGCAACCCAAGAACGACAGCAACTCAATGAACGAATTCTGGCAACACTGTTCCGCCCTGCTGGAGCGTGAATTGACGCCCCAGCAGTACGTGACGTGGATAAAACCGCTGGCGCCGGTGGCCTTCGACGCCGCCGCGCACACCTTGTCCATTGCCGCCCCCAACCGCTTCAAGCTCGACTGGGTGAAGAGCCAGTTCTCGGGCCGGATCTCCGATCTGGCCCGAGATTTCTGGAACGCGCCGATCGACGTGCAGTTCGTGCTCGACCCGAAGGCCGGCGCGCGCAGCGCCGCGCCCGCGGTCGCGCCGCGTCCGTCGGTGGCCGCCACCGGCACCGGCGCGAGGCCCGAGATCGGTGCCGAGGGCGGGGTCGGCACGGCCGGCGTCTTCAGCTTCACCGAGCCGTCGTCGCCGGGCGTGCCGGTGCTCGGGGCCGGCTCCGGCAGCGGCGCCACCGGCTCCTTCTCGGCGGCCTTGGCGGCGGCCTTGCCGTGCCGCGCCGGGTCGACCTTCAGGAAGTGATCGACCAGCTTGAAGAAGCGGTCGTAGAACACGCCGGCGGGAATCGTCTCGCTGGCGATCTTCACCATCGAATCGTCGCTCGAGCCGATCGGCAGCGACACCGAGCCCAGCACCGAAAGACCGACGCTGGCCGAGGTATTGGTCTTCTTCAGCGTGTAGCGGTCCTGCACCGCGTTCACGTAGGCGATGCTCGAGCTCGAGTCCGCATCGGCGTCGACGCAGACCACGTGGAACTCGATCACCACGTGGGTATCGTTGTTCGGCTGGAAGTTCTTGCTGCCGTCCACCGTATCGGGCCGCGCCAGGTTGGTGATGTAGCCCTGGCTCAGCAGCGCGCGGCGCGCCGCCTCGCAGGTGGCCGTCGAACTCTCGTGGAAGGTATGCGTGTACGGGCTGCTCGATGCGTCGAACTGCTCCTGCGTGTACAGCGGCTTGGGCGCGGACGAGCAAGCCGCCAGCAGGGTGCCGGCGGCAAGCGCGCAAGTCAGGGAAATCAGGCTGGGTCGATTGTGCATGGCGTCGAGTAAGGGGCGGGCCCGCCGCCGCGCGGCCGTCGCGCTGCGAGGCCCCTGCCGGTTGCGTGACCGGCCGCTATTATAGTTTCCCCTGATGTCGGCCTGCAGTTGGGGCCGCCGGGCGCCATGAAAAAAAATCCCGCCGGTGGCGGCGGGAGGCGGGAGGCGGATCGAGAGCGGCCGGCCCGGCGCGGGCGCGGCCCCGGCATCGGGCGCCGCGCCTTGATGGCGACGGCGCGGCGATGGCGGACCAGGCTCAGGCCGTGCCCGTGGCCACCTCGATCTTGCGCGGCAGCGCTTCGGCGCGGCGCGGGATCCGCAGCGTCAGCAGGCCGTCGCGCAGGTTCGCCTCGATGCGAGCGGTATCGAAGTGCGGGCTGACCACGAAGCTGCGCAGATAGCGCGGCGCGCGCCATTCGGCGTGCTGCACGCGCAGGCCTTCGGTCTGCGGCAGCGACACCTGGGCGTCGATGGTCAGGCGGTTGTCGTGCACGCGCAGGTCGAGCCCGGCCTTCGAGACGCCGGGCAGGTCGGCCCACAGCGTGATGCCCTCGCTGTCCTCGACGATGTCGACGGCCGGCGTGACGGCCGGGCCGCGGCGCGGTGCCTCGCTGGCTTGCGTGGTTTCCGGCGCGGCAGTGTCGGCGACGGCGGGGCGATCGATCAGTTCGGACGTGGTGTTCATGGCGATATTCCTCGAGGCTGTTTACTGGACTTGGATCGAACGCGGCTGCGATGCCGCGCGCTTCGCGATACGGATGCGCAGGCAACCATCCTCGTAGCGCGCCTGGATGTCGTTGGCATCGGCATTCGAGGGCAGTTCGACGGCGCGACGGAAGCGTCCGCCGAAGCGCTCGCGGGCCAGCACGCGAGCGGCCGCACGCGGCGCCTCGCCTTCGGCCTGCGGTGCAGCGGGGCCGGCCTGCGCCTCGCGGCGCTCGCCCGTGATCGTCAGGAGTCCTTTGTCGATGCTGAGGTCGAAGTCGCCGGCCTGCATGCCCGGTGCCGCCACCACGATCTCGATCGCCTCGTCGGAGGCGCCGATGTTGATCGGCGGGAAGCTGTCGAAGCGCCCGCTGCGCGCGGCCGCCGCGAACGAGGGCGCGGCCAGCAGGCCCGACATCTGCCGCTGCAGCCGGTCGAATTCGCCGAACAGGCCGGCACCGAAACGATAAGTGGTCATGGTTCGAGTCCTCTCGAGGATCGGCACGCGCGGCCCTGTTTGAAACACGCGGCGTGCGATGCGTTGTCAACCGGCGGCGCGGGTCGCGCTCGCCTCATGGCTCCACAGGTAGGAACGCCGCGCGCGAATTCAAGAGGCCATCGTCAATCGAGCCTGCACGCGCATCGATGGCCGGGGCGCGAGCCCCTCGCCTCGTTTCGCGCGCGCCGTCGTGTCCGAGAGGAAAAGGTCCCGGGTGGAGGGCGGCGCCGAGAGAACCGCCGGGGTCGCGCCCCGCTTCAGGGCGATCCCTATCGGGATCATCCCGAATCGCGACCTCCAGCCGTCCCAAACTGCGGGAGCGCGATGGTATGCTGGCCTTCTTTCTTATAACGAGGTCGGCATCGGCAAGCCAGCGATGCCGATGACCAAGATCGATTCGCCTCTCGATACGCCAGAAGGTTCTGGTGCCGGCCGCGGCCATCTCCGCCGCCGCGCCGCCGCATTGCGCCGGAACCCGCCCGCAACGCCCGTGCCGCGCGCTCGCGCAACGGCTGCGGTTCGTCGCGAACCGCATCTTGCCTGGTCCGCCCGCATCCATGCGCCGCCGCGTCCACGCTGAAGCTTCATGCCGGGACGCGCGCCACCCACCGAATTCCTGTTCAACTACCTGGAGATTTCCATGACCCGAAGCCATGCGCTCGAGGCTACGCATTCCGTATCGCTCGACGTACCCGAGTACGTCCGGCACCGCGGCCTCGTCGACTGGGTGGCGCGCATCGCCGCGCTGACCGAACCCGAACGCGTCGTCTGGTGCGACGGCTCGCAGGAGGAATACGACCGCCTGTGCGAACAGATGGTCGCGCAGGGCACCATGATCCGGCTCGATCCGCTCAAGCGTCCGAACTCGTTCCTCGCGCTGTCCGACCCGTCCGACGTCGCGCGCGTCGAGGATCGCACCTTCATCTGCAGCGAAGCGCGCGAGGACGCGGGCCCGACCAATCACTGGATCGCGCCGGCCGAGATGCGCGTCACGCTCGACGGGCTGTTCCGCGGCGCGATGCGCGGCCGCACGCTCTACGTGGTGCCGTTCTCGATGGGTCCGCTCGGCTCGCCGATCGCGCATATCGGCGTGGAGCTGTCCGACAGCCCCTACGTGGCGGTCAACATGCGGATCATGACGCGCATGGGCCGCGACGTGTACGAGGTGCTCGGCGAGGACGGCCACTTCGTGCCCTGCGTGCACAGCGTCGGGCAGCCGCTGGCGGCCGGCGAGGCCGACGTGCGCTGGCCCTGCAACGACACCAAGTACATCGTCCACTTCCCCGAGACGCGCGAGATCTGGAGCTTCGGTTCGGGCTACGGCGGCAACGCGCTGCTCGGCAAGAAATGCTTCGCACTGCGGATCGCCTCGACCATGGGCCGCGACGAGGGCTGGCTCGCCGAGCACATGCTGATCCTCGGCGTGAGCGCGCCCGACGGCACCAAGCGCCATATCGCGGCGGCCTTCCCCTCGGCCTGCGGCAAGACCAACTTCGCGATGCTGATCCCGCCGGCCGGCTTCGAGGGCTGGAAGGTCACCACCATCGGCGACGACATCGCCTGGCTCAAGCCCGGCGCCGACGGCCGGCTCTACGCGATCAATCCCGAGGCGGGCTACTTCGGCGTGGCGCCCGGCACCGGCGAGAAGACCAATCCCAACGCGCTGGCCACGCTGCGCGAGAACGTGATCTTCACCAATGTCGCGCTGACCGACGACGGCGACGTCTGGTGGGAAGGCCTGACCGATACGCCGCCCGCCCACCTGCTCGACTGGCAGGGCCAGGACTGGACGCCGGAGATCGGCAAGGAGACCGGCCGCAAGGCCGCGCATCCGAACGCGCGCTTCACGGCGCCGGCCTCGCAATGCCCGTCGATCGACGCCGATTGGGACAATCCGGCCGGCGTGGCGATCGACGCCTTCGTGTTCGGCGGGCGCCGCTCGACCACGGTGCCGCTGGTGACCGAGGCTCGCGACTGGACCGAGGGCGTCTACATGGCCGCCACCATGGGCTCGGAAACCACCGCCGCGGCAGCCGGCAAGCAGGGCATCGTGCGCCGCGACCCGTTCGCGATGCTGCCGTTCTGCGGCTACAACATGAGCGACTACTTCTCGCACTGGCTCACGCTCGGCAAGCAGCTCGAGGCCTCGGGCGCGAGCCTGCCGAAGATCTACTGCGTGAACTGGTTCCGCAAGGATGCCGACGGCCGCTTCGCCTGGCCCGGCTTTGGCGAGAACATGCGCGTGCTGAAGTGGATGCTCGATCGCCTCGACGGGCGCGGCGAAGGCGTCGAGCATGCGCTGGGCGTCACGCCGCGTTATCACGACCTGCACTGGCAGGGCCTGGCCTTCACGCCGGCGCAGTACGAGCAGGTCGCCTCGGTGGATCGCGAGGCCTGGCGCGAGGAGCTCGCGCTGCATGACGAGCTGTTCGACAAGCTGAAGGCGCGCCTGCCGCAGGCGCTCAGCGAAACCAAGGCGAAGTTCGAGTCGCGCCTGGCCGACTGAGGTCGGGCTTCATGAGAAGAACGCCACGCTGGCCGCAAGCCGCGTGGCGTTTTTCATTATCGGTTGCGCGCGCAAGGATTCCGCGACGAACGATGTGCCTCGCCTGCGCTTCGCGACGCGCAGGCGCCGATCGATGCGACAATCGTCGCCGGGCTTCCCGGACGACTCAACTACATCGGAGACACGCATCCCATGGACATCCAACGCATTGCCGTGATCGGCGCGGGCGTGATCGGCGCGAGCTGGACCGCCTTCTATCTCGACCAGGGTTTCGAACTGGTGGTGAGCGACCCGGCACCCGAGGCGGCAGCGCAGTTGAACGCCGCGCTGCGGCGCTTCATGGGCGAGACGCGCCTCGGCGAATGCGCGGCGCGGCTGCGCTTCGAGGCCGATCTCGAGGCCGCGCTCGACGGCGTCGATTTCGTGCAGGAGAACGGCCCGGAACGGCTCGACGTGAAGCGCGAGCTGTATCGCCGCATGGATGCGCGGCTGCCGGCCGAGGCGCTGATCGCCTCCAGCTCGTCGGGGCTCACCATGTCGGCGATCCAGACCGCCTGCGAGCGCCATCCCGAGCGCTGCCTGATCGCGCATCCCTTCAATCCGCCGCACCTGATCCCGCTGGTCGAGCTGGTCGGCGGCGAGGCCACCTCGGCCGAGACCATCGCGCGCGCGAAACGCTTCTACGACGCGCTCGGCAAGGTCACCATCGTGCTCAACAAGGAAATGGCCGGCCATGTCGCGAACCGGCTGGCGGCCGCGCTGTTCCGCGAGGTCTATCACCTGGTGGGCGAGGGCGTGGTCAGCGTGGCCGACGCCGACAAGGCCGTGTCGTGGGGGCCGGGCTTGCGCTGGGGACTGATGGGGCAGGGGTTGACCTACCACCTCGGCGGCGGCGAGGGCGGCATGGCGCATTTCCTCGACCATCTGTCGGGGCCCATCACGAGCTGGTGGGACGATCTCGGCACGCCTTCCTTCAACGAGACGGTCGATCGCAAGCTGGTCGAGGAACTGCGCGAGATCCAGGGCGAGCGCTCGATCGCCGAGTTCGGCGCCGAGCGCGATCGCCTGCTGGTCGAGCTGATCGAGGCGCGGCGCCGCAGCTTCCTGCCCTGAGCGTTCGGCTCGCCGCGTCGGCTTCTCTCAGTTGTAGAAGGCCGAGGGCGCCACGCCGAAATGCCGCTTGAACATCGCGGTGAAGGCGCTCTGGCTGCGATAGCCGTGGTCGAGCGCGACGCTGAGGATCTTCTCGCCGTGCGCGAGGCGCTTCAAGGCCAGCAGCAGGCGCGCCTGCTGGCGCCAGCGCCCGAAGGTCATGCCGGTCTCGCGGCTGAAGCCGCGGTAGAGCGTTTTTTCCGACATGCCGAACTGCCGGGCCCATTCGGTGATGGTGCGATCGTCGTGCGGCGAGGCCAGCAGCGCGTCGCAGACCGCGCGCAGCCGAGCATCGCGCGGCCAGGGCAGGTGCAGCGGGAGTTGCGGCACCGAGTTCAGCTCGGCCAGCAGCAACTGCATCAGGTGCTCGTCGCGCGAGCCGGGCGCGTAATCGAGCGGCACGTCGATCGCCGCCACGATCAGCTCGCGCAGCAGCGGCGGCACGTCCACCACGCCGGTGCGCGCGCGCAGCGCCAGCGCCGCCGAGGGCTCGACGAACACGGTGCGCATCTGCACGTCGCCGCTCATCTGCACCGCGTGGTCGAGTCCGGCCTCGAGCCAGACGCCGCGCGTGGGCGGCACCACCCAGGCACCCGTTTCGGAGGTCACCTGCATCACGCCCTCGATGGCGTAGAGCAATTGCGCGCGGCGATGCCGGTGCGTGGCGATGTGCAGGCCGTTCGGATAGCGCGCGGCCATCGCGGCGACCGGGCGCGGCGTGTTCTCGTAGGGCAGGTGGTCGACGGGCTCGGCTGCCGATCGGGGCGTGGCGAAAGGGGACATGGCGGCGGTCGGCTAGGCGCGCACGGCACGGTGCCGCGCGCGAAACACGCCCATCCTAGGGCGTTTCGCCGGTTTCGCCAATCGTCGCGGCCGGGCGGCGGCGGGCCGCCCGGATCGCACGGATGCCGCGCTTATTGCTGCGCTTGCGTTTGCGTTTGCGGCTGCTGGGCCCAGCTCGGCGTCTTCGACTCGAAGCGCGCGCGGTTGCGCTCGATGGTGCTGTCGCTGGGCGGGTAGTCGCCGTCGGTGGTCGGGATGGTGCCCTCGCGGTAGGCCTGCACGAGTTCGGCGACCACTTGCGCGTGGGTCTTCTCGGGCGGCGTGGCGGCGGTGGACGACTGGGCCTGCGCCAGGGGCGCAACGGCGGCCAGCAGCAGCGGCAGGCAGAACAGGGATCGCATGATGGGGCTCCTTCATCGGCATCGCGGCGCGTTGTGCGCACCGGCGCGCGGAGTGCGCGACGGCCGTTGCGGCGCATTCTGGCCGCGTGAGGCTGCCCGGACCGTGACCGGACGATGACGTGCTTGTCAGTTGGCTTGCGGCGGCCCGGGCAGGGCTCGGCCGCTTGTCAAGCATCGCTAACGAATCGCCGATGGCGGCCTGACGAATGCCTGACGCGCGATGGTGAAGGCTGTCGCCGTGCCGGCTTCAGAATTCGGCGGCGGCGGCCGCGAGCGTCGCCTCCAGCGCCAGCGTCGAGCGCGAGGCGGAAGCCGGCCGGTCGATCACGTATTCGAGATCGCCGAGCGCGGGCAGGTCGGCGTCGAGCTTGGCCAGGCCCTGCGGGATCACGTAGCCGGCGAAGGCCGACACGCCCAGCCCGGCCGCCGCGGCCGCGCGCAGCGCCGCGATGCTGCTGCTCGACACGGCGATCCGGTAGGGCCGGCCGATCGCGTCGAGCGTCTCCAGCACGCGCCGGCGCGACACGCTGGGCTCGGGATGCAGGGCCAGCGGCAGCACCGCCTCGCGCCCGGTGATCGGCGAGCCGGGGCCGGTGCACCAGTAGAGCGGCTCGGTGCGGATCACGCGGCCGCGCCGGCTGCCGGCGACGCGCTTGGCGAACACCAGGTCGTGGCGCCCCTCGTCGAGCGCGTCGAACAGGTCGCCCGACAGGCCGGTGGCGATCTCCAGCTCGACCTCGGGATTGCGCTGGATGAAGTTCGCCAGCGCCGCGGCCAGGTGGGTGGAGGCGAAATCCTCCGACATGCCGAGCCGCACCTTGCCCGACAGCGGCGGCCCGCAGACCGACATCACGGCCTCGTCCATCAGCTCCAGGATGCGGCTCGCGTAGCGGTGCAGCGCCTCGCCGTTGGCGGACAGCCGCACGTTGCGCGTGTCGCGCTCGAACAGCGGCCGGTCGAGCAGTTCCTCCAGCCGCCGGATGTGCTGGCTGACGGTCGATTGCGAGAGGTTGACGCGCTCCGAGGCGGCGGTGAAGCTGCCGGTCTGGGCGACGGCGACGAAGCTGCGCAGCAGCTCGGGCGGTAAGGGACGCATGGCGGAATCCAGTGGGGCAGGGCAAGGACGGCGGGCCGGCACCAGCACGGCGAGGGCGCGCCGGCAGCGGTGCTCGCGGGCCTGGCAAAGCCGGCGCGGGCCGGGCCGTCACGGCAGTCTACGGCAAGACGGGCGCGGCCGGCGCGAGATCGATCGGCGCGGCCTCTGAGTGGCATTCGGCAACTTCATCAATCGCGCGCGGGGCGCGGCTTACAATCGTCGCCACGACCGGATACGCATCGCAGGAGAGACGCAATGACGGCATGGAATCAGGCGCAACAGGCACGCGACGCGCGCCTCGCGGCAGGCGCGCATCTCGCGCGCGGCAAGCGGGTGGCGGCCGAGGATGCCACCGCGCTGCTCGAGGCGGTACTGCGCCCGGGCGACCGGGTCTGCCTGGAAGGGGACAACCAGAAGCAGGCCGACCTGCTGGCCGCCGCGCTCGCGGAAGTCGACAGCGGCAGGATCCACGACCTGCACATGGTGCAATCGGGCGTCGTGCTGCCCGAGCATCTCGACGTGTTCGAGCGCGGCATCGCGCGGCGCCTCGACTACGCCTACTCGGGCCCGCAGTCGCAGCGCATCGCCAGGCTGCTGTTCGGCGGGCGCATCGAGCTGGGCGCGGTGCATACCTATCTCGAGCTGTTCGCGCGCTACTTCATCGACCTCACGCCGCAGGTCGCGCTGATCGCGGCGGTCAGCGCCGACGCCGACGGCAATCTCTACACCGGCCCGAACACCGAGGACACGCCCACCGTGGTGGAGGCCACCGCCTTCAAGGACGGCATCGTGATCGCCCAGGTCGACCGCATCGTCGATCGCGTGCCGCGCGTCGACATCCCCGGCGATCGCGTGCACTTCGTGGTCGAGGCGGGCCGGCCGTTCTTCGTCGAGCCGCTGTTCACGCGCGACCCGGCCGCGATCACCGAGACCCAGATCCTCACCGCGATGCTGGCCATCAAGGGCATCTACCAGCCCTATGGCGTGAAGCGCCTGAACCACGGCATCGGCTTCAACACCGCGGCCATCGAGCTCTTGCTGCCCTCCTACGGCGAGCGCCTGGGCCTGAAGAGGCAGGTCTGCACGCACTGGGCGCTCAACCCGCATCCCACGCTGATCCCCGCGATCGAATCGGGCTGGGTCGAGCAGATCCACTGCTTCGGCTCCGAGGTCGGCATGGACGACTACATCCGCGCGCGCTCGGACATCTACTTCACCGGCGCCGACGGCTCGCTACGCTCGAACCGCGCGTTCTGCCAGACCGCTGGCCTCTATGCCTGCGACATGTTCATCGGCTCGACGCTGCAGATCGACCTGGCCGGCCATTCCTCGACCGTCACCGAGAGCCGCATCGCCGGCTTCGGCGGCGCGCCCAACATGGGCAGCGACGCACGCGGCCGGCGCCATCCGAGCGAGCCCTGGCTGAAGGCCGGCGAGCAGGCCGATCCGGCCACGCCGGCGGCGCTGCGGCGCGGCCGCAAGCTGGTGGTGCAGATCGGCGAGACCTTCGGCGAGAAGAACGCGCCGATGTTCGTCGAGCAGCTCGACGCGCTGCGCCTGGCCGACCGGCTCAAGCTCGATCTTGCGCCGATCATGGTCTATGGCGACGACGTCACCCACGTGGTGACCGAGGAGGGCATCGCGAACCTGCTGCTGTGCCGCGACGCGGACGAGCGCGAGCACGCGATCCGCGGCGTGGCCGGTTATACCGAGATCGGCCGCGGGCGCGATCGCAAGCTGGTGGAGCGGCTGCGCGAGCGCGGCGTGATCCGGCGCCCCGAGGATCTCGGCATCGATCCGCTCGATGCCGACCGGCGCCTGCTGGCGGCGCGCTCGGTGAAGGACCTGGTGCACTGGTCGGGCGGGCTGTACGCGCCGCCCTCGCGGTTTCGGAACTGGTGAGGCAAGCGCGCGGCGAGGGTGCCTTCGGGTGCCGTCGCCGCGAGCCGCGCGGCACGCCGCGCGTTTCGGCCGGCCTTCGGGAAGCGCCGGCGGGAGAAATCGAATGGAACGGCTCAATTATCGTCATACCGCGCGGCAGCGCGCGGCGGGGGAGGCGGTCTCGGCGCTGGTCGGCGTGGTCGCCTCCGGCAACCTGGAGGTGCTGGTCGAGCGCGTGCTCGGCGGCACCGACTGCGAGGTCGAGATCCAGACCGCGGCGGTCGGCTTCGGCGAGGTCTGGCAGGCGGTGATCGCCGACTTCGTCGAGCGCCGCTCGCCGGGCGGCCTGCGCCTGTCGATCAACGACGGCGGCGCGCGGCCCGATACGGTCGCGCTGCGCCTGGCCCAGGCGGTGCGCGCCATCGAGGGAGGCCAGCGATGAACGGTTTCGATCCCGTGGCGGCCGGCGCGAGCTGGTACGAGGCCTCGGCGCGGCAGCGCATCGACGGACTGGTGGATGCCGGCTCCTTCGTGGAATTCGTCGGTCCCGCCGAGCGCGAGATGAGCCCGCACCTGCCGCTGTTCGCGCTGCCGCGCCAGTTCGACGACGGCATGATCGTCGGCCGCGCGCGGCTGGAGGGGCGCGAGGTGCTGGTCGCCGCGCAGGAGGGCCGCTTCATGGGCGGCGCCTTCGGCGAGATCCACGGCGCCAAGCTGACCGGCCTGCTGCGCGCCGCGCGCGAGGCGGGCACGCCGGTGCTGATCGCCTTCGATACCGGAGGCGTGCGTTTGCAGGAGGCCAACGCCGGCGAGCTGGCGATCGCCGAGATCATGCGCGCGCTGGTCGATGCGCGCGCGGCCGGCACGCCGGTGATCGGGCTGATCGGCGGGCGCGCCGGCTGTTACGGCGGCGGCGGCCTGCTGGCCGCCTGCTGCTCGGCGCTGGCGGTGTCCGAGCCGGGACGCATCAGCGTGTCCGGCCCCGAGGTGATCGAGACCAATCGCGGCGTCGAGGAATTCGATTCGAAGGACCGCGCGCTGGTCTGGCGCACCATGGGCGGCAAGCATCGCCGGCTGATCGGCGGCGCCGAGCGCTTCGTCGAGGACACGCTGCCGGCCTTCCGCGCGGCCGCGCTCGACCTGCTCGCGGCCCGTCATGCCTTCGACCTCGAGGTGCTCGACGCCGAGCAGACGCGGCTCGAGGCGCGCCTTGCCGCCTACGGCGACTGCGCCGACGCGCGCGAGGTCTGGCAGCGGCTGGGCGCGAGCGAGGCCGAAGCCGAGGCGATCCCCGCCATGCCGGGCGAATCCTTCGCCGCGCTGGCCGAGCGCCTGCAAGCCGTCAAGGGAGAAGCACGATGAAGCTCGATGAGATCCTGGCCGCCTTCGAACACGAGATCGCGATCCGCGAGGACGGCCTGCTGGCCGGCCGCGCCAGCCTGGCGGGGCGCGTGGTCGAGGTGATCGGCGTATCGGGCGGGGCCTTCGTGGGCGTCGACGAGGCGCTGTGGCTGTCCTCGCGCGTGCTCGACATCGTGCGGCGCGGCGGCGACACGCCGATCCTGGTGCTGGTCGACAGCGCCAGCCAGCGCATGAGCAAGCGCGACGAGCTGCTCGGGCTCAACGAATGCCTCTCGCACCTGGCCAAGAGCCTGATGCTGGCGAGCCTGCGCGGCCATCCGACCATCGGCCTGCTGTACGGTGGCACGGCGGCGGGCGCCTTCATCGCCACCGCGCTGGCCACTCGCGTGCTGCTCGCGCTGCCCGGCGCCGAGCCGGCCGTGATGGACCTGCCCTCGATCTCGCGCGTCACCAAGCTGCCGCTCGACGTGCTGCAGGAGATGGCGAAATCGACGGCGGTGTTCGCGCCCGGTCTCGACAATCTCGCGCAGACGGGCGCCGTCGACGCCGTGCTCGATCCGGCGCAGCCGCTCGGGGCCCAGTTGGCGCCCTGGCTCGATGCGCCGGCCGACCGGGCCGATGGTCGCGACCGGCTCGGCGCCGAACGCGGCGGCCGCCCGGCCGCGGCGCGGATCGCC
>NZ_VWWC01000211.1:0-10262 GCF_011753175.1 Burkholderia sp. Cy-637
TCGCCATGTCGGCGCCGAGGCCGCGCGCGAGCTGGGCCTGGTCGATCGCGTGGCGGCCAGCGACGACACGCTGGCCGAGGGCCTGGCCTATGCGCAGGAACTGCTGGCGAAGCGCGCGCCGATGCGCCGCACGCGCGACGCGCAGGACCTGGCCGATCGCGCCGCCGCGCAGGCGGCCATCGACGCCGCGCGCGCCGAGGTGGCCAAGCGCTCGCGCGGGCTGTTCTCGCCGCAGCGCATCGTCGAGGCGGTCGAGGCCGCGCTCGCGCTGCCCTTCGACGAGGGCATGAAGCGCGAGCGCGAACTGTTCGTCGAATGCCTGGACAGCCCGCAGCGCGCCGGCCTGATCCACGCCTTCTTCGCCGAGCGCGAGGCGGCCCGGGTGCCCGGGGCGAGCGGGGCGAAACCGCGCGAGATCGCGCGCGTGGGCGTGATCGGCGGCGGCACGATGGGCGCCGGCATCGCGGTGGCGGTGCTCGACGCGGGCTTGCCCGTGATCCTGGTCGAGCGCGACGATACCGCGCTCGCGCAGGGCCGCGCGCGCATCGCCAAGGTGTATGACGCGCTGGTCGCCAAGGGCCGCCTGTCGGATGCGGCGCGCGACGAGCGCATGGCGCGGCTGGCCGGCAGCACCGTCTACGACGCGCTGGCCGAGGTCGACCTGGTGATCGAGGCGGTGTTCGAGGACCTGGCCGTCAAGCAGGCCGTGTTCGAGGAACTGGCGCAGCTCGCCAAGCCGGGCGCGGTGCTCGCCACCAACACCTCCTATCTCGACATCGACGCGATCGCCGCCAGCGCGGGCGAGCGCGCCGCCGACGTGATCGGCCTGCACTTCTTCTCGCCGGCCAACCTGATGAAGCTGCTCGAGATCGTGGTGCCGGCGCAGGTCGCGCCCGAGGTGGTGGCCACCGCCTTCGCGTTCGCCAAGCGGCTGCGCAAGGTGGCGGTGCGCGCGGGCGTCTGCGACGGGTTCATCGGCAACCGGCTGCTCGCGGTCTACCGCGCCGCCGCCGATTACCTGATGGAGGATGGCGCCTCGCCCTACCAGATCGACCGCGCGATCCGCGGTTTCGGCTTCCCGATGGGCCCGTACCAGGTGATCGACCTGGCCGGCGGCGACATCGGCTGGGCCACCCGCAAGCGCCGCGCGGCCACGCGCGATCCGGCGCTGCGCTACGTGGCGATCGCCGATCGCCTCTGCGAGCGGGGCTGGTTCGGGCAGAAGACCCAGCGCGGTTTCTATCGCTACCCGGAAGGCGCGCGCGTGGGCGAGCCCGATGCCGAGGTGGAGGCGATCATCGCCGCCGAGCGCGCGGCCAAGGGCATCGCGCCGCGCGAGTTCAGCGACGAGGCGATCGTGCGCCGCTACCTGGCCGCGATGATCAACGAGGCCGCCAAGGTGCTGGAGGAGGGCATCGCCCTGCGTCCGCTCGATATCGACGTGGTGCTGGTGCACGGCTACGGCTTCCCGCGCCATCGCGGCGGCCCGCTCCACTACGCGGACACGCTGGGCCTGGCCGAGGTGCTGGCCGAGATCCACCGCTACGCCGAGGAGGACCCGGTGTTCTGGCGCCCGGCGCCGCTGCTGGTCGAGCTGGCCGGGCGCGGCGCGAGCTTCGCGAGCCTGAACCCGGCGCGCTGAGCGCGACGCCCCATCCCGTCAACTCTTTCGTCTCGACCGGAGCCGATACGATGAACCTCGATTTCACTCCCGAAGAAGAAGCGTTCCGCGCCGAGGTGCAGCGCTTCCTCGCCGAGCAGTTGCCGCCCGAGCTGTCGCGCAAGGTCAGGGGCGGCCTGCACCTCACGCGCGAGGACATGCAGCGCTGGCACGCGATCCTGCACGCCAGGGGCTGGCTGGCGAGCCACTGGCCGAAGGAGCATGGCGGCCTGGGCTGGAGCGTCGCGCAGAAATTCCTGTTCGACAACGAATGCGCGATCGCCGGCGCGCCGCGCATCGTGCCGTTCGGCGTGAACATGCTCGGCCCGGTGCTGATCAAGTACGGCAGCCAGGCGCAGAAGCGCCACTGGCTGCCGCGCATCCTCGACGGCTCGGACTGGTGGTGCCAGGGTTACTCGGAACCGGGCGCCGGCTCCGACCTGGCTTCGGTGCGCACCAGCGCCGTGCGCGACGGCGATCACTACGTGGTCAACGGCCAGAAGACCTGGACCACGCTCGGCCACTACGCGAACATGATCTTCTGCCTGGTGCGCACCGCCACCGACGTGCGCAAGCAGGAGGGCATCAGCTTCCTGCTGGTCGACATGAACACGCCGGGCGTCGAGGTGCGGCCGATCGTGCTGCTCGACGGCGAGCACGAGGTCAACGAGGTGTTCTTCACCGACGTGCGCGTGCCGGTGGAGAACCTGGTGGGCGAGGAGAACCGCGGCTGGACCTACGCGAAGTACCTGCTGACCTACGAGCGCACCAACATCGCCGGGATCGGCTTCTCGGTGGCCGCGCTGGAGCGGCTGCGCGCGGTGGCCGGGCGGCTCCTGAAGAACGGCCGGCCGCTGGCCGAGGACCCGCTGTTCGCCGCGCGCCTGGCGCGCGTCGAGATCGAGCTGGAGAACATGAAGACCACCAACCTGCGCGTGCTGGCGGCGGTGGCGGGCGGCGGCGCGCCGGGCGCGGAAAGCTCGATGCTGAAGATCCGCGGCACCGAGATCCGCCAGGAGATCTCCTCGCTGATGCGGCGCGCGATGGGCCCCTACGCGATGCCCTTCGTCGACGAGGCCTTCGAGGCGGATCGCGAGGGCAGGCACGAGGACGAGCCGATCGGCCCGGCCGAGGCGGCCAGCGCGGCCGCGCAGTATTTCAACAACCGCAAGCTGTCGATCTACGGCGGCTCGAACGAGATCCAGAAGAACATCGTCGCCAAGACGATCGTTGGTCTGTGACGCAGACGGAGGCCCCATGGATTTCAAGCTGAGCGACGATCGCCGGATGCTGGCCGATTCGCTGAACCGCTTCATCGACGAACGTTATGGTTTTCCGGTGCGCGAGCGCATCGCGCGCTCCGAGGCGGGTTACGACGCCGAGCTTTGGCGCCGCTTCGCCGAGCTGGGCGTGATCGGCGCGCTGTTCGAGGAAGCCGATGGCGGTTTCGGCGGCGCCGGGTTCGATCTCGCCGTGGTGTTCGAGAGCCTCGGGCGCGGCCTGGTGGTCGAGCCCTTCCTCGGCGCGCTGATGGCCGGCCGCGCGATCGCGGCGGGCGGCGACGCGGCGCGGCGCGAACGGCTGGCCGCGCTGATCGAGGGCGGCACCACGGCCGCCTTCGCGCATGCCGAGCCGGGCAGCCACTACGAGCCGCACCGGGTGCGCACGCGCGCGGTGGCGGCGGGCGAGGGCTGGAAGCTGGACGGCGCGAAGGCGGTGGTCGAGCACGGCGCGCAGGCGGGCTTCTTCGTGGTGTCGGCGCGGCTCGCCGGCGAGGACGACGCGGCCGACGGCCTGGCCCTGTTCGTGGTGCCGCGCGAGACGCCCGGCCTTGCGCTGCGCGACTACGCGCGCATCGACGGCGGCCGCGCGGCCGAGCTGCACCTCGACGGCGTGCAACTGAAAGCGGGCGCGCGGCTGGCCGGCGACGGCGCCGAGCTGCTCGAGCGCGTCACCGGCTTCGGCCTGCTGGCCCTGGCCGCCGAGGCGATCGGCGCGATGGAGGTGGTGAAGACGCAGACCATCGACTACCTGCGCACGCGCAAGCAGTTCGGCCTGCCGATCGGCAGCTTCCAGGCGCTGCAGCATCGCGTCGCCGACCTGCTGCTGGAGATCGAGCAGGCGCGCTCGGCGGTGATCAACGCGGCGGCCGCGCTGGAGGCGCCGCGCGCCCAGCGCGAGCGGGCCCTGTCGGCGGCCAAGTACACGATCGGGCGCACCGGCACGCGCGTGGCCGAGGAGGCGATCCAGCTGCATGGCGGGATCGGCATGACCTGGGAGCTGCCGCTCTCGCACTACGCGAAACGGCTGGTGATGATCGACCACCAGCTCGGCGACGAGGATCACCACCTGGCGCGCTATATCGCGCTGGGGCGCGGCTGAGGCGAAGGCGCCGGCGCGGCGGGCGGGCCGCCCCGGCGCCTCCGCGCCGCTCGTGTCGCGTAAACGGCCCGACACATTATTTCCCAATCGTCCGGAATACCGGACGCGCCGCTTTCCGGATTTCCGGAAAATCGGATTGCGCGCGCCGCGCCAATTTCCATAAAACGATAAAAATCAAGGGCTTGCCTGCTGTCGCCAAGCTGGCATCGAGCTTGCGTATATCTGTCGCAAGGCCGATCCCCCGGCCGGACAACGACAGCAGCAAGGAGACAACCGATGACGCCCCACCCGTATCCTTCCCCCCGGATGGTCTGAGGCCGTCGCTTGTTGCGGCACGGCAGCCGCGCGGGCGAATGGCTCCCCCTGACATTCGTCCGCGCGCGTGACGCCGGTTCTCTAGGCTTACTTCATCCTTCTGGAAACTGGACTCATCGTGAAGAAGAAACCTTTCTATAAAGTGCTCTATGTGCAGGTGATCTTCGCCATCATCGTCGGCGTGATCCTCGGCCATTACTATCCGTCCCTCGCGGTCGACATGAAGCCCCTCGGCGACGGCTTCATCAAGCTGATCAAGATGGTGATCGGCCCGATCATCTTCTGCACGGTGGTGACCGGCATCGCCGGCATGGAAGACATGAAGAAGGTCGGCCGGGTCGGCGGCAAGGCGCTCCTGTACTTCGAGATCGTCTCGACCTTCGCGCTGGTGCTGGGCCTGGCGGCCACCCACTTGCTGCGTCCGGGCGCCGGCTTCAACATCGATCCGGCCACGCTCAACGGCAAGGAAGTGGCCTCCTACGCGGCCAAGGCGCACGGCCAGTCGACCGTCGACTTCCTGATGCACATCATCCCGAACACCATGTTCGATGCCTTCGGCCAGGGCGAGATCCTGCAGATCCTGCTGATCGCGCTGCTGTTCGGCAGCGTGCTGGCGCACCTCGGCGAGCGCGGCAAGGTGGTGACGGACTTCATCGAGGGCACCAGCCGCGTGCTGTTCGGAATCGTCCACATCATCACCAAGCTGGCCCCGATCGGCGCGTTCGGCGCGATGGCCTTCACCATCGGCAAGTACGGCGTCGGCTCGCTGATCCCGCTGCTCAAGCTGATCGGCACCTTCTACCTGACCTCGGCGGTGTTCGTGGTGGTGGTGCTCGGCGCGATCGCGCGCTTCACCGGCTTCTCGGTGATCCGCTTCGTCGGCTACATCAAGGAAGAGATGCTGATCGTGCTGGGCACCAGCTCCTCGGAAGCGGCCTTGCCGCAGCTGATGGAGAAGCTTGAGAAGGCCGGCTGCTCGCGTTCGGTGGTGGGCCTGGTGGTGCCGACCGGTTACTCGTTCAACCTCGACGGCACCAACATCTACATGACGATGGCCGTGCTGTTCATCGCCCAGGCGACCAACATCGAACTGACCTGGATGCAGCAGCTCACGCTGCTGGCGGTCGCGATGCTGACCTCGAAGGGCGCCAGCGGCGTGACCGGCGCGGGCTTCATCACGCTGGCCGCGACGCTGGCCGTGGTGCCGACCATCCCGCTGACGGGCATGGTGCTGATCCTCGGCATCGACCGCTTCATGAGCGAATGCCGCGCGCTGACCAACATCGTCGGCAACGGCGTGGCCACCATCGTGGTGTCGGCCTGGGAGAAGGAACTGGACCGCAACAAGCTGCGCGCCGCGCTCAACGGCGAACTGGCGGCCAGCGATACCACCGCGAAGGCGTAACAGGTGAAGCAGGAAGCAGCGGCGCGCGAGAAGCCGCCGCTGCGCGGCGGGGCCGGCACCGGCGGCGCGAGAGCGTTCGAGCGGGCCGGCCCCGCATCTATTGGCGCGGGCGGCTATGCCACAATAGGCGATTCCCATTTTCCGGAAACCGCGAACGTGAAGCGCCGCCTGCTCGTTCTGCTCGTGCTCGTCGCGCTGCTGGCCGCCGCCTGCGCGCTGACCTGGACGATCACCTGGCAGCGCGGCATCGACGAGCTGCGCCGCAACGCGGGCGTGCGCGTCGATCGCACCACCAGCGCGCTCAAGAGCACGCTGGACCGCTACGAATCGCTGCCCTACCTGCTGGGCGGCCATCCCTTCGTGCAGGACGTGCTCGCCAACGTCGACACGCCGGGCTACGTGGAGCGGGCCAACCGCTACCTCGAGGACCTGAACCGACACGCGCACGCCACCACCACCTACATCATCGGCGCCGACGGGCGCTGCGTGGCGGCCAGCAACTGGCGCGACCCCGACAGCTTCGTCGGCATGGAATACCGCTTCCGGCCTTACTTCATCGACGCCATCAAGGGCGGGGTGGGCCGCTTCTTCGGGATCGGCACGGTCTCGCACGATCCCGGCTACTACATCTCGCAGCCGGTGCGGCGCGAGGGGCGCATCGTCGGCGTGGCGGTGGTCAAGCTCAACCTCGAATGGTTCCAGGGCGCCGACGCCTCCGAGCCGCTGGTGGTGGCCGACGATCACGGCGTGATCTTCCTGTCCTCGGTGCCGGCCTGGAAATACCACACGCTCAAGCCGCTCACCGGCAGCGTCGCCGATTCGATCTACGCCACGCGCCAGTACGCGCAGCAGCCGGTCACGCCGGTGCCGATCCGGGTCGAGCGCGTGCTCGGCCCGGGCGCCGAGATCGTGCGGATCGGCGCCGGCATGCGCGCGCCGCGCTACCTGGCCACCCAGCGCCGGCTCGGCGAGCCCGACTGGCAACTGGTCACGCTCGCGCCGATCGAGCCGGTCGACACCGACGCGCGCAACGCCACCGTGGTGACCGGCTTCGGCGTGGTCTCGATCTTCCTGCTGGCCTTCTACTGGCGCATGCGCCGCGCGCGCGTCAAGGAGATGATCCGCGGCCGCGCGCTGCTGCAGAACGCCTACGCGGAGCTGAACCAGCGCGTGGCCGAGCGCACCGCCGATCTCTCGCAGGCCAACGAGCAGCTGCAGAAGGAGGTCGGCGACCGGATCCGCGCCGAGCTGGAACTGCGCGCCGCCCACGACGAGCTGGTGCAGGCCAGCAAGCTGGCGGCGCTCGGCCAGATGGCGGCCGGCATCACCCACGAGCTGAACCAGCCGCTGGCGGCGCTGCGCAGCTTCTCCGACAACACCCGGGTGCTGCTCGAACGGGGCGAGCAGGCCGCCGCGCGCGACAACCTGGAGGCGATCGCCTCGCTGACCGAGCGCATGGGCAAGATCACCAACCAGCTCAAGCTGTTCGTGGGCCGCGCGCGGCCGCGCAACGAGCGTGCCCAGGTGGCGCGCGCGCTGCGCAACGTCGCCTCGCTGCTGCGCGAGCGGCTGCAGGCGGTGAACCTGGAAGTCGAGCTCGACGATGCGCTGCATCCGGGCCAGGGCCCGGCGCCGCTCGATGCCTCGCGCGAATACGCCGACCTGGTGGCGATCTGCGAGGACCTGCGCCTCGAGCAGATCCTGATCAACCTGCTCGGCAACGCGCTCGACGCGGTGGCCGGGGTGGCCGCGCCGCGCATCCTGGTGACCATCGAGGCGAGCCCCGGCGCGATCGTGATCACGGTGGCCGACAACGGCCCGGGCGTGCCGCCCGAGCTGCTGCCGCGCCTGTTCGAGCCGTTCTTCACCACCAAGGAGATGGGGCGCGGGCTCGGCCTGGGTCTCGCGATTTCCTCCTCGATCGCCAGCGACGCGGGCGGCTCGCTGCAGGCGCGCAATGCGCCCGAGGGCGGCGCGGTGTTCGTCTTGACGCTGCGCCGCGCCCGCACGCATCATCCGCAGAGTTTCGCGACCGGCCGCTGAGCATCCCTCGGCTCTGCGCGCCGGCCGCGGCATCGAACCATATTGGGTGAAACAGGATGGCGAACCGCCTGCAGGTTATCTATATCGAAGACGACGAACTGGTGCGCCGCGCCGCCGTGCAGAGCCTGCAGCTCGCCGGCTTCGAGGTGGCCGGCTTCGGTTCGGCCGAGGCGGCCGAGAAGGCGATCCTCGGCGAGCGCGTCGGCGCGGTGGTGTCCGACATCCGCCTGCCCGGCGCCAGTGGCCTGGAGCTGCTGGCGCAGTGCCGCGAGCGCGCCGCCGAGGTGCCGGTGATCCTGGTCACCGGCCATGGCGACATCACCATGGCGGTGCAGGCGATGCGCGACGGCGCCTACGACTTCATCGAGAAGCCCTTCGCCACCGAGCGCCTGATCGAGACCGTGCGCCGCGCCATCGAGCGGCGCGAGCTGGTGCTGGAGAACCTCGCGCTGCGTCGCGAGCTGGCGGTGCAGGGCGTGGTGGCGCCGCGCATCATCGGCCGCAGCCCGGCGATCGAGCAGGTGCGCCGGCTGATCGCCAACGTCGCGCCGACCGACGCCTCGGTGCTGATCAACGGCGACACCGGCGCCGGCAAGGAACTGATCGCGCGCAGCCTGCACGAGATGTCGCCGCGTCGCGACAAGCCCTTCATCGCGGTCAACTGCGGGGCGCTGCCCGAGCCGATGTTCGAGTCCGAGATGTTCGGCTACGAGCCCGGCGCCTTCACCGGCGCGGCCAAGCGGCGGGTCGGCAAGCTCGAATACGCCTCGGGCGGCACGCTGTTCCTCGACGAGATCGAGAGCATGCCGCTCGCGCTGCAGGTGAAGCTGCTGCGCGTGCTGCAGGACGGCGTGCTGGAGCGGCTCGGCTCGAACCAGCCGATTCGCGTGAACTGCCGCGTGGTGGCCGCCGCCAAGGGCGACATGAGCGAGCACGTGGCGGCTGGCACCTTCCGCCAGGATCTGCTCTATCGCCTGAACGTGGTGACCATCGCGCTGCCGCCGCTGGCCGAGCGCCGCGAAGACATCGTGCCGCTGTTCGAGCACTTCATGCTCGATGCGGCGGTGCGCTACGGCCGCCCGGCGCCGCACCTCACCGACCGGCAGCGCGAGAGCCTGATGCAGCGCGACTGGCCCGGCAACGTGCGCGAGCTGCGCAACGCCGCCGACCGTTTCGTGCTGGGCGTGACCGAGGGCGTGATGGAGCCGGCCGGCGGCGCCGAGGCGCGCGAGGCGGCCGGCGCCGAGCAGTCGCTGAAGGAGCGCGTCGAGCAGTTCGAGCGCGCGGTGATCGCCGACACGCTCACGCTCACGGGCGGCGCGGTGGCCGCCACGGCCGACCGGCTGCATGTGGGCAAGGCCACGCTCTACGAGAAGATCAAGCGCTACGGGCTGTCGACCAAGGGCGAGAACGAGCGCTGAGCGGGGCGTTCGAGGCGGTTCGCGAGCTTGCGGTCATCGGCTCGGGAAATCGGCCTCGCAAACAACAAAGCCGGCGGCGCCTGGAGGCGCGGCCGGCTTTGTCTCGTTCGGGAGGCGGCGTTCAGGCGTTGCTGCCGAGCGCCTTCTGCAGCAGTTGGTCGAGCTCGGCGAACTGCGGCTCGCCGACATAGCGCTTGAGGATCTTGCCGTCCTTGTCGACCACGAAGGTGGTGGGCGTGAGCTGGACGTTGCCGAACTGCTTGGCGAGCGAGCCGTCGTCGAAGGCGACCTTGAACGGCAACTGGCGCGTTTGCGTGTAGTTGGCCACGTACATCGGCGAATCGTAGTTCATCGCCACGGCGACGAATTCGAGCCCCTGGCCCTTGAAGCGGTTGTAGGTCTGGACCATCTGCGGCATTTCCTTCATGCAGGTCTCGCAGCTGGTCGCCCAGAAATTGACCAGGTAGACCTTGCCCTTCAGGTCCGAGCTGGTGGAGACCTTCTGGCCCGAGAGCAGGGTGAAGGTGGCGTCGGGCACGCTCGACTTGCCGTTCAGCGCGAAATAACCGGCGACGGCGATCGCCACCGCGACGGCGGCGAGCACGACATAGCGCAGCGGGCTGGCGCGGCGGCTGGAGGAAGCGGGGGCTGGGCTCATCGAGGACACCTCGGCGGATCGGGCGAATCCCGCGCGGCATGCACGGGCGGCGACCATTGTAGCGTCAAATCGTGACGCTCATCGGGCAGCGCTCGCGATGCCCGGCATCAGCGCCGGCGGCACTTCGGGCCCGATTTTCGGCTCGATTTCCGGCCTCGCCGCGCGAGGGCGCCGGGGCGGCTTATGTTGCCTATTCGGGCGCGCGCCGGGATGCTCCGCGATGATAATGGCGGCTCGTTCCGTTCCCCGTTCGCCATGCTCCTTTCCGGAATCCGCATCCTGTCCAGCGCGCCGCGAGGCCGCGCCGCGGGCGCCCGCCGCCTTGCCCTGTCGATCGCCGCCGCGCTGGCGCTCGGCGTCGCGGCCGGCTGCACGCCG
>NZ_VWWC01000212.1:0-10142 GCF_011753175.1 Burkholderia sp. Cy-637
TGGATCCGCGAACTTCGCGCCGCTGTTGTTCGCCATGTACACGACGGCGCGCGCTATTTCGAAATCGCTGACGTCGTCGGGGCTGGTGCCGCCGCGCGCGGGCATCGCGCCCTGGCCGGTCAGCGCCACGTGCAGCAGCGTGTCGTAGCCCTGCGCGATGCGCGGCGCCCAGTCGCCGGCATTGCCGAACTTGGGTGCGCCGGCCGCGCCGCTGGCGTGGCAGGTCACGCACACCGCCTTGTAGATTTCCTCGCCGCTCTTGTAGCTGCGCGGCGCGTTGGCATCCTTGACGTCGACCTGCGCGAGCGGCGCGATGCGCGCGGCCACCGCCGCATCCGACAGGCTGTCGGTGCCGGCGCCGGTGCGGAACACGTGGTTGGCGTAGGTGGCGAACAGGATGATGATGACGATCGGGATCGCGAACGACGCGACGATCACGGCGATCAGTTGCCCGGGCGTCTTGATGGGCGCTTCGTGGTGGGGCGCTTCACTCATGCTGGCCTCGTCTCCGTGAGTAGGAATTTTGCTCGGGTTCGGCTGCGGCAGAATGTCTGTAGGCGGAAGCACCGATGATTATAGACGCCTCTTTTTCGAGCGGAAGGGCTCCGCGCGGCGGGCGTTTACCCGCAAGGCGGCGGGGCCGCCGCGGGCGGTGGACGCTGTCATGGAAACAAGGTATGCTCTCGCTCTTGCCGCCGTCCCGCCCGGGTTTTCGAGGGTCGTGACACGGTTTCCCGAAGCGCCCGTAGCTCAATGGATAGAGTACTGCCCTCCGAAGGCAGGGGTTGCTGGTTCGATCCCAGCCGGGCGCGCCAATCGCCGTAAGGCTCTCAGCGGTTTTTCCCCGTTTTTGTCGATATCGTGTGCAGCTGGATTGCAGCCGCGCCGGTTTCCGTTCGCGCGGCCCACCTGATTCAGTCCCCGTTTTCTTCGTCCCCGGCGTCCAGGCGACGGACCGGCAGCGGCGTGGTATCGGCCGTCAGCGGCCTGACCCATTGCGCCAGGTGATCCGCCGACAGGTGCGCATAACGCTGCACCATCTCCAGCGTTTCCCAGCCGCCCAGTTCCTTGAGCACCTGCAGCGGCGTGCCGCGTTGCACATGCCAACTGGCCCAGGTATGGCGCAGGTCGTGCCAGCGGAAGTCGGCGATGCCGGCGCGCTCGAGCGCCTTGTGCCAGGCCAGCGTCGAGGTCTGGTGGACCGGCCGGCCGCGGTAGACGAACACGCTGTCGCGGCAGCCCGGTGCGCGCGGCGCGCCCTGCTGGCGCTGCAGCACCGCCAGCGCGACGTCCGACAGCGGCACCGTGATCGCCTTCCTCGCCTTCGCCTGGTCGGGATGAATCCAGGCCACGCGGCGCACCAGGTCGATCTGCGACCACTGCAGGCCGGTCACGTTGGAGCGGCGCAGGCCGGTCTCGAGGCTGAAGCGCGCCATCTCGGCCAGGTGCGCGGGCAGCTCGGCCAGCAGCCGCTCGGCCTGGGCCGGGGTGAGCCAGCGGATGCGCTTCTCGGGCAGCCGGGTGCGCCGCGTGACCGGCGCGCGATCCAGCCATTCCCATTCGACGGCCGCGTTCAGCACCGCCTTCAGCACGCCGATCACGCGCCGCACGGTGGCCGCGCTGGCACCGCGCCCGGTGGTCACCACGCCCTCGCGGGTGCGCACCGTGAGCGGCTCCTGGCGCTTGGCCAGCGCGATCGCGTCGATGCGTTCGCGGTCGATCCGGTCCAGCGCCAGGCCCGCGAGATGCCGGTCGAGCCAGCGCAGGTGCGTCTTCGAGGTTTCCAGGCTGGGCAGGCCCTCGCGCTCGGTGACGTAGCGGATCACCGCCTCGTTCCAGCTGTGGCGCGGCTTCACGCCCAGCCGCGCCTGGTTCCACAGCTGCACCTTCAGCCGGTCGTGGAATTCCTGCGCCCGCTCCTTGTCGCGGGTGCCAGTGCTTCCCTGTAGCGGCGTTCCGCCGCCTGGGGGGTAGAGCTTGTATTGCCAGTTCGGGCTGGTTTTTCGTTTGTAGAGCGACATGGGGCGAGGGGTTCCGAAGTAACGGTGACGTTGACGGGGGCGACCGGCGTTTCGCGCGGCAGCCATTCGCCCGCGAGGTAGCGCTGCAGGGCCAGGGTCGAGAAGATCCAGCGCTTGCCGACCTTGCGGCCCGGCAGTTGGCCGGCGCGGGCCTTGAGCCGGATGGTTTCCGGATGCGCGCCTAGCATCGCGGCCGCGCCGGCCAGGTCGAGGGTGGCCAGCGTCGCCGGCGGCTCGATCCCGGCCTCGCGCGGCGCGGGCACCGGCAGCGCAAGCCATGGACTCGCGGGATTCGTGGAATTCATCGGCAAGTCCTTGATCGGCAAGGGTTTTGGGCGCCATGGCTGGCCATCGGCGATGGCTGGCGGGCAGTGGCGACTGATGGCGCGTCATCCCGGCGGCGTTTGTCACCGATGGCGGAACAGCCGCGACTCGTGGCGCGCTGCGTGGCTTCGTGCTGGCCTTCCCCGCCCCTTTCTTTTCCTTTTCCTTCAATGATTTGAAGAGAGAGAGAAAAGCAGGGGCGCCGCGTCTGGTTTGGCCGACTGGTGGTGAAAACAGCGGGACTGATGGCGCGGCGGGGCGCTGTCGCGGCAGGCGATGTCTTGCGAATCAAGCACTTGGGCGCCAATGTCCGCGCCAGCCACGAGTCCTGCACGCTGCCCGGGTACCCCGGCGAGGCGATCGAGGCAATCGAGGCGGGCAGGCCCCCTCGCTTCCGGGCCCGCGCTCGCGCCCGGCCGGATCGATCGGCGGGGGGCGCGGGGGGCGAGTCGATGCGGCGGCCGGGCGCCATCGTGATCGGCGCCTTCATGCCGGGCTCCTGGCCAGCGCGTCGGAGGCGAGATCCTCGCGGATCGACACGTGCAGCCCGAAGCCGGCCAGCCGCTCGAGCGAGACTGGCGTCAGGTAGGGCACGCGCCGCGTGTAGATGCGCCGCTCGACCTCCTTCTCGCCCACCACCACGCCCGCCTGCTTGAGCTGCGCCTTGAAGATGCGATCCGACTTCACCGGCAGCGCGTTCCACTTCTCGCGCAGCGCGCTGGTGTGGGCGAGGTGGTCCATCACGTGGCCGGTGCGCAGCAGCAGGCAGAACTCGCCGTCGATGGTGTCGAAGGTGAAGGGATGCTGGTAGTTGCCGCCGTCGATCTCCGAGAGCACCGTCTCCATGATCCAGACCCAGGGCTCGCGATCGGCGCTGGTCTCGGCCACGTGGCCGTTCATCTCGGTGAGCAGGTCGCGCGCGAACTCGCCCTCGGCCGGATCCATGCCGGCGAACTCGCACAGATAGCGCCAGGCCAGCGCGAGCGCCGCGTAGTTGCCGGCCATGCGCCGCGCGCCGTCGTCCTCGCCGCTGGCGCGGCAGTTGGCCAGCGCCTTGTCGCGCAGCGTCGCGTAATGCTCGAGCACGGCGCGCCGGTTCAGCCCTGCCAGGAACTCGAGCCACTGGCGCACCGGAAAGCGCGGCAGCTCGTCGGGCAGCAGCGGGCCGCGCTTGCCGGTCAGGGTGGTGCGCACCAGCTTGCCGAGCAGGCTGCGCACCGGCACGTCCTCGCCGGCCAGCATCACCGGCGCGCACAGCAGGTACTCGGTCATGTCGCTGCCGCGCCGCGTGACGGTGTACTGGTAGTTTTCCTGCAGCAGGCCGACGGCCTTGTCGATCACGTCCTGGCGGCGCGCCGACAGCTCCTCCCAGCCGATCGGGTGGCTGGTGTGGCTGATGCTGGTGAGCAGGCGGAATTCGGTCTGCAGCGACTGGCCCGAGAACATCGTGAAGGCCAGCGTGCGCTCGAGCCGCTTGATCAGCGTCGACTTGCCGGCGCCCTTGTTGGCCTGCACCGTCAGGTGCGGCCAGAAGCCGAGCAGGGCCTTCAGGTGGCCGCCGAGCGCCCACACCAGCGGCACGGTCGCGGCGTTCTGGCGGAAGGTCTGCTGGTAGGCGGCGATCACGCGCCGCGCGTCGGCCACCGGGCCGCTGGGGAAGCTGAGGTTGTGATACGGGCACTGCTTGTCGGCCTCGGTGAAATAGCAGTCGGGGCCTTCGTTGACGATCAGCCGGCCGTCGCGCCAGGCCAGGCCCACGAAGTTCGCGGCCTGGCGCGCGCCCAGGTCGGCGCCGCGCTCGAGGATGTTCACCATGCGCTTGAACGGCGCCGGCGCCCAGATCGGGCCGAACTTGTTCCACTGGTCGACGTTGTGCAGCTGGTCGTCGAGCATCACGCGGCGGATCAGTTGCGCGCCGTGGCGCGGCGCCTGCACCGAGACCGCGAAGTAGACGGTGGGCGCCTGGTCCTCGTCGCCGGTCATGGTGGCGGTGGCGCTGGCCACCGAGACGCGGCTGATGCCGGCGATCCGGAAGCCGCAGAGATCGGCCAGCACCGGCGTCTCGGCGCCGCTTTCCTCGTTGCGCTCCATCTTGCTGATATGGCTGGTGAAGTCGGCGCGCACGCGAAAGCGCCAGTACTGCGCGAAGTCGTGCGAGGGCAGGAAGATGCGCGGGCGGCCGCGCCGCGTGGCGTCGCCGGGCAGGCCCGCGATCAGCCAGGGCTCGGTCTGCTCGAGCGCGCGCGCGAGCTCGGCCGCGCCGCGCTCGCGCAGGTAGTCGTTGACGTCGTTGATCGGCTCGCCGGCGCCGCCGCCCTGGGCCGCCTCGCGCAACCAGCCGGCCTGGTCGACCAGCATCGCGCCGATGTTCAGGCCGGTGAGCGTCTCGTAGAGCGCCCAGGCCGCTTCCGGGCCGGGACGATGGCCGGCGCGCGGATGGCCATCGGCGAAGGGCGCGTCGTTGTCCAGGCAGATCAGCACCTGCTTGCCGCGCAGGAAGCTGAAGTCGAGCTGGCCGACGTTGCCCAGCCCGCGCAGCGCGAAGGCCGCCGTGCCGGGCAGCGCGCAACTGTCGATCGACAGCGCGTTGATCGCGCTCTCGACCAGGACCACGCGCCGCGCGCGCTCCAGGCGCCGCGCGTCGGCGGTCCAGCCGTGGCCGGCCTTCTCGCCCTGGGTCTGGGTCTTCACCGCGCCGTTCAGGGCGGGGTCCAGGTAGCGCATGTCGACCGCCGCCACCTGGCCATCGCGCGGCCCGCGCACGATGAAGGCGGCCGCCGGCCCGCCGTGGCCCACTTCGCCGGCGGCGAGCCGGGCGCTGCTCCAGTCGTTGAAGCCGAGCGTGCGCGCGGCGAACGCGGCGTCGATCGCCTCGGGCGTGATGGCGCGGCCGAGCAGGTAGTCGCGCACGCCTTCGCGCGCGGCCAGGCAGCGCTCGGCGATGTAGTCGAGGGTCGACTTGGGGCGCCGCTCGGCCGTCGCGGGGCGCGTGGCGGCGATTCCGTAGCTGTCGTGCAGGTAGCGCAGCGCGTCTGCCAGGCTGCCGCCGCGCGCGTGCATCACCAGGTCCACGCAGGAGCCGCCGGCGTCGGCGCTGTGGTCGCGCCAGCCGGTGCCGTGCTTCGGGTGGTCCACGTAGATCGACAGCGAGGGGCTGCGGTCCTCGTGATGCGGCGAGTGATAGAGCGCGCGTTCGCCGCCGCGGCCGCGCTTCAGGCCCAGGCGCTCGGCCAGTTCGTGCAGGTCGATGCGCTGCTTCAGTTCGTCGATCGAGGCCATGGTCAGGGGCGGGGCTCCGTGGATTGCGGGTCGCTCGCGCAGTCGAGCGCGCGCAGCGCCTCGGCCGAGGCGGGGAAGCCGAGCGCGAGCCGTGCCGCGAGCGCGGCGAGGAACTGCCGGGAGGTGCCGGCCGGGGTGGCGGCAGCCGCCGCGGTGATCGCGGCGTGCAGCACCGCGTCGTGCGGGGCGATCGGGTGAGCATTCATCGGCGGGCCTCCATAGTGGAGCGGGACAAGGGCAAGGCGGGCAAGGCGGGCAAGGAGCGGGGCGGGCGGCACGGCAGGGTCAGCGGCAGATGCAGGGCGCGTTCGCGCATCAGGCGGGCCGCGGCCTCGACGGCATGGCGCAACGCGCGGTGGCGCATCGCCGCCTCGAAGTCGCCGATCAGGCGCAGGTGTTCCCAGCTCGCGCGCAGCGCGGCCTGGCGCGGTGCGAGGCAGGACGAGGCGCGGGGCGATCGGCAGGACGAGTCGCTTGCCGAATGGCAGGACGAGCAGCAGGTCGAGCCACAGGACGAGCAGCAGGTCGAGCAGCAGGTCGAGCCACAGGACAAGCCACAGGACGAGCAGCAGGACGAGCAGCAGGACGAGCCGCAGGACGAGCCGCAGGACGAGCAACAAGACGAGCAGCAAGACGAGCAACAGAACGAATCACAGATCGAAACGTCGGCCGGCAGCGGCGCCACCAGCGAACAGCAGGCGCCACAGGCGGCCACCAGGCCGCGCCGCGCGCCGATTTCGGGCAGCAGGGTGCCCGGGTCGAGCGCCGGGGCGATCGACCCTGGAACAGGGTGCGTCATGTTTTTCTCTTTTTTCGGGCAAACGGATCCCCTCACGCCACGCGGGCGCGATGCGAGGGGACGACGAAACGCGGAAGGGCGGGTTTAGACGGGCAGGTCGAGCTGCTGCTCGCCGCGTTCACGCACGTGCGGCGAGACCGGCAGTTGCAGCGTCGGATCGGGCATGGCCGAGGGCGAGAGGGTGCGCGCGAACTCCATGTTCACGACATAGGTGTGCCCGCATTCGACGTTGTTGCACTGGTAGGTGACTTCGCGAAAGGTCGGCGACATTTCGCGGCTGGTGCGCGCGGTGGCGCGCGTCCGGCAATGCGGGCAGCGATTCAGGATGCGCATGATGGAGGTCCTCCGGACGAGGCGGTGAGCGGGGCCGCGGCCGGCCGTTCGCTACGGGTTTCGACTTGGTATGGGGTTGGGGTGCTGCGGGGCGCGGGCGGGCGTCGCGCTCATCCCTCGGGCTTGCCGGCGGCCAGGCGCGCCGCGCGCATCGCGCCGATCAGCAGGCTGCGCGCGGTGCTCGACAGCGAGCGGTTCTGCGCCTGCGCGGCGCGCTCGAGCTCGCCGCGCTCGAGCTCGGACAGATGCACGTAGAGCGGCTTGCTCGACAGGGCAAAACGCGGGGAGCGGCGGGGTCCTTTGGCGGTCTTCACGGTCGGTATACTGGCTCGCTTAGTCTTGCGTTAATGTAAGCTCAGTGTGTCATCCATTTTTATGGACGTCAACAACTTGGATGGAAATTTAATGGACAGTGTGGGGAAGCGGCTGCGCGGCGAGCGGATGCGCCTGGGCTTGAGTCAGCCAGAATTTGCCGCGCTGGGAGGCCTCAAGCACAAGACGCAGCTCAACTACGAGGCCGACGTCAGCGCGCCCGATGCGCGTTATCTGCTGGCGCTGCGCGAGGTGGGCGTCGACATCTGGTACGTGCTGACCGGTGAGGTCAGCCCGGCGGTGCTGCCGGCCGACGAGGGCGACCTGGTCGACGGCTACCGCCAGCTCAACGAGGCGGGCAAGGCCGCCGTGCAGGGCTTCATCGCCACCTGCATCAACACCGGCTCGATGACCGCAGGCGGCGAGGGCGCGAGCACGCCGCGCGTCAAACGGCTCGCCGAAAATCGCCGCGCCGCGCTCGACCAGCGCATGGCCGAGAACGTCGAGCGGGCCATGGCCGAGGTCGAGCGGCTCAAGGCCGAGCGCGCCGGCAAGACCCGGAAGTGAGTACCGAGTACCGAATGGCGCGCCGGGCGTGCCATTGCGGACCTCCGCGAGGCAATCGTCAGCCTGCGCTGAGAGATTCGACAGCTTGATACTGTATGGATATACAGTATTATCTTGCTGACACGCGCTGCCATTCCGAGGCGATCCGCTGCCGTGCGGCGCTGTTGTCGAACGTGTCCGTGGGAGACCAGAACAAATGCACAGCAACACGAAGCCCTTCGAACGCATGACCGGTGTCGCGCCGCTGGCCGAGCGGCCAGTCAATCCGGCCGCGCATCTGCTCGTCGCGCCGAGCCTGCACACCGCCGCGCATCTCGACGCGGACGAGCGGGCCGAGGCGGCCGCGGCGATCGATACCGCGATCGATTCGGTGGGCGTGGTGCTGGAGGCGGCGCTGGCCGCGATGACGACGCTCGGCCAGGTGCGCGCCATGCTGGTTCGCGACGACGAAGGGCCGGGCGGCGCGGCCGCGGCACCGCGCTAGCGCCGCGCGCCGTTCCCGGCATGTCGCCGGCTGCTGGATCCGCACCAGCGCCGGCATCTTCATCGGCACCTCCGCCGCCCGGGTCGAGTTCTTCGGCCCGACTTCTCCTGATGACCTGATCTCCGCTCGCGGCCGGTTTCCCGCGCCGCGCTCGAGCCACGTGCCGTCATCGCTCGCCGGGCTCACGACGCGGCGCCCGGCGTCGCCGTCTTGCCGGCGTTCTTCTTGTCCGCCTGGGCGTCCTCGCGCGTCTCCAGCTCGAGCTCCGTCTGCAGGCCATTGTTGTCGAGCGTGTGCCGCGCGCTCTTGATCAGCCATTCGATCGCATCGATCTCGGGCTTGAGCCCGCTGAAGCTGACCGGCGTTTCCGGAAACACCTCGGGCCGGCCGCGCGCGAGCGAATAGGCGAGTGTCTGCTTGCCGCGCTGCATGCGCTTGTACTCGGCCTGGGCCGCGGCCATCGCCTCCTCCTGCGAGGCGTAGTCGTCGGTCAGCACCTTGACGTTCTTGCTGGTCTCGCCCTTCACCGTCACCGACAGGCGCCGCCCCTTGCCGTTCGAGTGGTAGTTGGCGCGCACCGCGTCGTACTTGTCGCGATCGGCCGAGCGGTACTGGTGATGGTCGCCGTCGGCGCGGGTCAGCGCGAGCACCGCCAGCGGCTTGCCGCTCGCGCTCTTGCCGGTGTCGATCGGCATGAACAGCAGCCGCTTGTCCTTGACGTTCATCACCGCGTCGTAGCGCTTGGCCAGGCGCGTCAGGAAGGACATGTCGGATTCGTGGGTCTGGTCGACATGGGCGATCTGGATGGCGGCCAGCGCCGCGCCCACCACCGGCTGCAGCGCGTAGCGCGCGGCGATCGCCTGCACGATCGCGCCGATGGTCTGCTGGTGCCAGCTGCGCTCGCGGCGCTGCTGCATGCCCTCGCTCATCGCGGCCGAATGCGCGCTGACCGACAGCGTGTCCGGCGTGCCCGACCAGCTCACCGTGTTGACGATGTAGGTGCCCTTGTCGACCAGCGGCTCGCCGCTCCAGCCGATCGCCACCTTCAGCTCGGCGCCGAGCGTGGGCAGCGCCAGGTCGCCGCGCGTGTCGTCGAGCGTGATGTCCACCGTGTCGGCCTGGTCGGCGCGGTTCTCGGTGATCGTCAGCGATTCCAGGCGCGGCGCGAACAGCATCGAGATATCGCGGCCGTCGAGCGTGATCCGGTAGTCGGGCTGCGATTCGACGCGCGCGATGCGGCGCCGCTCGGCCGGGGTGCGTTCGTTCGAATTGCTCGGCATCAGGCGGCCCCGGTTTGCGAGGTGGGGGTGCCGGTCGTCGAGCCGGCGCTGGTGCCGGCGTCGTCGTTGCTGCCGCCGGCGGGATCGGGGTTGTCGTCGGTCATGCGCAGCTCCGCGTCGTCCACGCGCGTGAGCGTCAGCGTGAAGGCGATATGGCGCGCCACGCCTTCGGGCGTGTGATAGGTCTGCGTCTCGTTGAGCGCGGTGATCAGGTAGGCGCCATAGACGTTGCCGCTGCCGTCCACCAGCACGTAGGCGTCGCCGTGGTCGGCCATCGCGGCGAGTTCGTCGATCGAGGCGATCGAGCCGATCGTCTCGGGCGCGACCACGCCGTCGAGCGTGATGGTGTCGTCGCCGGGGCCGACGTACTGGCGCGCGTCGCGCCGGCCGACCCGGGTTTTCGAGGCGTGCTTCCAGCCGCGCGCGCGCCCGAGCTGCTGGAACGGCGCCGAGGTGAGACTGAACACGAACTGGTCGAGGGACATCAGCATGAGGGGGCTCCGGTTAGTCGGTCAGTGCGGCGGTAGCGCGCTGGCGATCCTGGGCCGCCTGCTTGTCGAGGGCGGCCTTGATCAGGTTGGCGACGGCCCTCTCGTCCATGCCCGGCGTCGGGTAGACGTTGATGGTGACGTTCGAGCTCACCGTCGGCGCATGGAAGGGCGTGCCGCGCGCTGCCGCGTTGAGCGGCGGGCGCCGGTCGATCGGCACCGTCGGCGTGGTGATCGGCGCGCTCGGCGGCGGAA